>CAYGSQ010000170.1:0-7096 GCA_964352435.1 uncultured Gammaproteobacteria bacterium
GCAGGGCGGCGGTCAGTAGCGGGTCTTTGGCATCATTCATGGGTGTCGTCCGTTACATCGATGGGCCGGTGACTTTCATCCAGTGCACCCGGTTCAATGCCGTGCGTGAGCAAGCAGGCGCGAACCGTGTCCTGAATCTTGTTGATCCAGTTATAGGCAGCGCCGACCGAGACGCCGAGCGCGCGGGCGCAATCTTCAAATTTGGTTTGGTGCAGGACCCGCATGCGCAGCAGCGCCCACTGTTTGTTCGTGAGCGTGGCGCGCAACTCGGACTGCAATGCGGCAAAAGCCGCGCCGTCGCGTGGGGGTGACGCGTCGTCCCGGGTGGCTTCGCGCTCCACCAGTGAAACCAGCAGCCGGAATATATCGGCGCGTTCGCGTGCTTCGAGCACCTCGGCCGGATCGTTCAATAACGAAGGATTTTGGGCGTTGAGCTGCTGCTCGAATTCTTCGTCCGTAATACCCAGGACATCGCGTTTATTTTTGCGATAGATCGAGTGCAGTTGATGCTCGACTGACGTCGCGAGATAAGCGTCAGGATTGTTGGGCTTGGGCGGCGGCGAGTCAGACTGGAGTTTGCGATGGATCTTGAGCAGTACGTCCTGCACCGCATCTTCAATGTCTTGCACACTGGTGTTTGTGCGTCGCGCACGCAGCTTACGGACCAACTCTTGCGGCCGAATACCGCTGAACCAGTCGCCCATCGGGTGTGTCGCCTTTTTACAATAATGCTCAAAAAATGGCGGCGTTATGCTGTTCATGCATTATTGACGCCGTTCCGGTCGCGATTTTCACCAAAATCACCCATCAATGGTGACATTTTGTGAATAATGACACCAGAGCGTGTCCGGCTGTTGACCATAATTGATGAAAATAAAAACGACTATTAAACACACGACTTTTTCCACGGCGCTCTTGCTTGCCGCGGTCACTGGCTGTGGTGTGGTCCACGCCGAACCGCTGTTCCGCGATTCATCACACGCCGAGCACTTTGTTGCGCCGGATGCGCTGCGCGCCCTTCCGTTGGCTGCACGAGAGCAATTCGCCCGCACGCTGGCCCCGCTCGAAATGAGCGGACTGACAGCGCTCGAGTGCCACTCGATCTTTGAGGGCATCGATGATCTGCGACCGTCCACGGTGGAGCAGTTCTGTGCGTATTTTGATCTGGAGGTGGCGCTGCTTGGTGACTCGCCGCCGGGTGAGGCCTCGCCCATGGCCAGGCTTGTGGCCGACCATTCGACGCGTTTCTCCGATTATCTGGTGTTGCGGCTGGGCGCAGAACGCGAGCTGATGATGGCACCGGTGCGGCCGCCACAGCGCGAAGCACATCCTGGCGAACACGCCTGGTATGCGGCGTGGGTCCTGGAATCTGGTGACACCAACATCGCCGAAACCGCGACGCTTGCGCTCTCGGCCGAGCGCTGCCCAAAACGCTGTGCGCTGCAAGCGCTGATTTTGCGCCAGCGCGCCGCAATCGCATTTGCCAACGCGCAGCGCGAACCGGCCATTGCCCTGGCGCAGCAAGCCGCGCAGGCACTGCGTCGTGCACCAACCTCAGAACAGTCACTCGTGCCGATGCTGGCATCCGGTGTGGCCGAGTTGTTGGCGGCGTTGTCCGAAACCAAAGCGGCGTTCGATCTGCTCGACTGGGCGCAGGAACTGGCACAGGCTCGATTGCCGGCCGGTCATCCGGCCGCGATGCATATCGGCGTTATGCGCTTTGCGTTGACGGCAAACGAGGGGTCTACGGCACGCGCAGCTGAATTGCTCGACGCGCTGCGCGAACGCTATCCACGATTGGACAGTCGTGCGCGGACGCGCCAGCGTCTTTTGGTCGGCACCGGCGCTCAGGGTTTTATGCGGGGCACGTATCAAGAGGGCATTGATGCGACGATCAGCGCCCAGAACATTCTGAGTTCGCAACTGGGATCGTCGGCGCCCGCGATTGGCGAGGCGCTCAATATTCGTGGTCTGTGTGAGGCGGGCTATGATCGCAACGCCGAGGCGATCAAGCTCTATCAGCAGGCGCGGGCGATACGCGAGCAAGCGTTCTCGTCCAATCATCCGCTGATCGCAGAACTCAATCACAACCAGTCCGTGCTCTTTCACAACATGGGTCGCTACGATCTCGCGGAAGTTTTCAGTCAGCGCGCACTGGACGGTGACCGTGCCTTTTACGGTCGCGACCACGAAGAGGTTGCAAGCGGACTGTCTACGCTGGCTGCGGTGTATCGCAACATGGGTGAGCCCGCGCGGGCGATTGAGCTGCTGCGTGAGGCGGTCGCGATCACAACCCGTGCGCTGGGGCCCGGGCATCGGCGCACCGCCATCATGCATCACAGCCTGGGACAGGCGTATCTTGAGGGTGGCGACAATGACAGCGCGCTCGCCAGCTTTCAAACCAGCATCGATATTCACACGGCGAATGACCCCGCGATTCGCAATATACCGATCGGCCTCCACAATCTGGCGACCGCCGCCAATCGCCTGGGGCGCTACAAAACGGCACAAAAAACGCTTGGCGAGGTTCTGACGCGCTATAGCGAAATCTACGGACCGGGCCATCGACGCGTCGCGTCAGCGTATCGCGAACTCGCCGTGTCACAGGTTGGTCTTGGCGACGATGCTGGGGCCGACGCCAGTTTGATGGAAGCGATGACCATTTTGTCTTTGTCCGACGCGTGGGAGGTTCGTTGGCGCGTCATGTTTGAGTTGGCGCAATTCGAGTGGCGGCAAAATCGGCCGCGCTCCGCTGCCCTGTTTGGGAAGTTGGCGCTGGATGTTCTGCAGCAGTTGCGCTCGACCCAGGGCTCGTTGGGGACGCGTTTGCAGCGTTCATTTGCGCGTCAGCGGGCCGACAGTTACCGCGTCGTTGCTCGCTGGTTGACGCGTACCAATCGCCTGCTTGAGGCCCAGAACATTCTGGGCATGCTGCGCGAAGAGGAGTTTTTTGATTTTACGCGGCAGCAACGCAACGACAACGTGCACCATGTGCAGTTAAGCGCGGCGGAAACCAAAGCACGCCAGCGATTGAACAAGATGCAGGATCGAGTACGTACAGACGCGAGCAAGCTTGCCGATTTTCGCGCGGAACTTGCCGTTGTGCGGCGTGAGTTTTCCGCACCACTGCGGCGGGATGCCGTGCGCGAGCGGCGCATGCTTGCGCGGCCGTCGCGTGGCAGTGCAGCCGTCTACTTTGTGGTCGGGCACGACAGCACACAGGTCATTGCCGTGACCGCCAAAACCGAACGTGCACACGAAATCCCGATGGGGCGAACTGAGCTCGCACAAGCGGTGCTCGAATTACGCCAGAAACTGACGGACCCGAAAGGCGATTATTTGGCGTCAGCGCGATCGCTCTACGATCGACTGTTCGATCCGGTGATGGCTGAGCTTGAGAAGCAGAATGTGACGCGCCTGTGGCTGCATCTCGACGATGCCCTGCGCTATTTGCCGGTGGGCGTTCTGCACGATGGCCAGCAACACCTGGTTGAGCGCTACGTGTTGGCGCGACGTTATCGACAGGCTGTCGCCACGCCAGCCGCCACGCGTTCCAATCGGGTAGCGGCGTTTGCGTTGACCCAGGCCCACCCGGGTTTCGCGGCCTTGCCCGCGGCTATGGCCGAGGCTGACGCTATTGTGCGTCGGGATGCGACCGATCAAGAGGGAGCATTTGCGGGCAATGTGTGGCGCGACGAACAGTTCGATCGCGCGCAGTTACTCGGCGCCATGGCCGGCGACTTCGGCCGCGTGCACGTCGCCAGCCATTTTGAATTTGTCCCCGGCAACGAGCGCGATTCATTCTTGCTGCTCGGTGATGGCAATCGCATGAGTTTGTACGAGTGGCGGACGGCCGAGCTGTCGCTGGCCGGTACCGAACTGGTTACGTTGTCGGGCTGCAATACGGCGCTGCACGACGCGACGGCAGACGGTCGTGAAATGGACGGTTTCGCGCAAATTGCCCTGCGTCAGGGGGTTGGCAGTATCGCCGCGTCGCTGTGGCCGGTCGACGATGCTGCAACGGCCTCGTTTATGCGCACGTTCTACCAGCATCAAGCGGGTGGCGATGACCCGGCCACCGCATTATCGCGCACGCAGGCGGCATTGGTTGAACGTCACCCGTACTATTGGGCGCCGTTTGTTCTGTGGACTCAAAGCGCCAACTGAGCGTGCGTGGCGGCGGCGTCCCTGCCGCCGCCAGGCGATGCTTCAGGGCAGGTTAGGGTAAGCGCACGACGGCCCGGGCGGGGCGAAGAACGCCTGGCGCATGAGTCCCAGATCCACGACGTTGACCACACCGCTGCCGTCAAAATCGGCATCGGCATCGGCGCTAAAGAACGCCAGCCGCACCAAGCCCAGATCAACCGCGTTGGTGACCAGGTCATCGTTTAGATCTGTGTCACAAAGATTGCCGAACCCATCGGCGTTGCTGTCGCGTTGATCGTCGTTGATCACGCTGCTGCAGTTGTCCGCGCACAGGAACGGCGGCAAGGGCAGGTCGTTGCAGGTAAAACCGGGGCCGGTACCGAACAGGCACTCTAGCGTGATGTCGTAGTCGCCCGAGTTAAACGAATCGTCGTCGTAGAACAGCACGGAGTAGGTCCCGGCCACGGCGGGTTCGAGGGTGTACGCGAACGAGCACACCGTGTTGCTCGCTGAGTTGCAGCCAGTGCTGCCGGTGCCGTCTTCGACCAGTACGCCGTTCGGATCGCGGATTTCGATGCGCGGATCGAGATTGAGTGTTTGACCCGCAACGGTAATGCGAATCTCATCGCCGGGTGTGCCCAAAAACTCGTAGAAGTCCGCATCCGCCAGCGCATCGACCGCATTGTCGGTCACCGGAACGCCGTAGCTGAGAACTTCCCGATCGCCGTCGATGAACGTATCGGCGTCGCCATCACATTCGCCCAGAATGCACCACAGGCCCACGGCATAGCTGCCGGTGTTGAACGAATCGTTATCGTAAATCTGAACCGCATATCGACCGCTCATCGCGGGGACCAGATCGAAGGAGAGTGAGCAGCGGGTATTGCTTGCCGAGTTACATGCGGCGCCGTCTGCGCTGCCGTTGATCACAACGTTACCAAGCGGGTCGCGAATCGCAACGACAGGGTCCAGATCGTTGGTCAGCGTCGCCAAACGAAATCTCAGCGAGGTGCCGGCGGTTGCGTTGAATGTGCGGAAGTTGGCATCGGCCAGTGGCTCGATCGTGTCCTCGATCGTTGGCACGAAATAGACCATGGGTCCGTCCGGATCGGGCGTCGTGGCACTGCCGCAGTCGCCAAACTCGCACCACAGACTGATGTCGTAGTCGCCCGTGTTGAAACCATCGTTGTCGTACACCTGCAGTGAGTAGGTGCCGGAGAGCGTGGGCTCTAACGCAATGCGAAACGAACAGCGCGTGTTGCTGGCCGAGTTGCAGCTAGCCCCATCGGCGGCACCGTTGACGATGAGCGTGTTGCTTGGATCGCGTATTTCAACGCGCGGATCCAGATCGTTGGTCCGGGTCACCAGAGTGAAGGCCAACGACGTATTGGCATTGGCCTCAAAGTGAAAGAAATCGGTGTCGGTCAGCGGACTCACCGTATCGCCAAGTGTTTCGTCATAGGCGAGCAGGGTGACCGACGGGTCGGGCACGATGCCTTCCAGTCCAAGAATGTAGCCGCCGGCATTGTCGGCGCCAACATCCGATACGATGATCAGGAAGTCGCCCGTGCTCGCCAGTGTCAAATCCAGCCGCAGGGAGCAGCGCGTGTTGCTGGCCGAAAAGCAACTGTTGCTGCCAATCACTGTGTTGGTGGCATCGCGCACCTCCACCACCGGATCGAGGTTGTTGGTTATCGTTGCCAACGTGAGCCGGACTTGATCGTTCGCGACACCCGAGAACACGAACCGGTCCGTGTCCGTGCCTGATGGTCCAATGTCGCAACTCTGCGTACTGTTCGAATAGGCCAGGACAACAGGTTCTGCGCCCTCGTCGCACTCCGCGCTCGTTTCTGCTTGCTGCGCCCAGGCGCCGTGGGCAGTCATGCCCAGTAGCATGAGCAAGGCTGCGTGAAGGGCGGTGGCTGATAGAACGGTTCTCAGCCGTCGAATGCTCGTTAAACGCAGGATATTCATTTGCATTTCCCCCAGGTCATGACATCAGGTTGGCTTTCAGGCGGCCGCGGTACGGGTAACTCCCAAAGACAACGCCGCTATCCAAACAAACGCGAATGGGTGAATGTTTTGTCAAAAAAATTGTGATGCATTGCATCAAGTGCCTGCCGCAAGGTCCGCATGTCACGCTCTGCTATGGTTTAGATAGTGAAAAAAGCACAACAAGACATCACTGAAATGCTCGGTCGCTGGCGCGATGGTGATCCGCAGGCGCTGGATCAACTGACGCCTTTGGTGATGCACGATCTGCGCAAGCTCGCCGTGCACAGTCTGAAAGGCCCGCAGGCCCACGGCATCCAAGTCACCGAACTGGTCAATGAGTTTTACTCAGTTGTGGCCGACGCGGAAAAAAAACCTGCGCGGGCATGGCACAGCCGCAAGCAGTTCTTCGCGTTTGCCGGCAAGGCCATGCGTAATCTGATGTTGACGTCGCTGCGCAAACAGAACGCGCTTAAACGTGGTGGCGATCAGGTGCGGGTGTCGCTCGAACACGTGCTTAATCAGGATCACGATCCGCACGAGCTGATGCGTATCGGCGAGGCCGTGGCCGATCTCGAACGCATCGATCCGCAACAAGGCCGCATTGTGGACCTGGTTTTTTTCGTGGGCCTGACCCAGGTGGAGGCAGCTGACGCGCTGGAAATACCGGTCGCGGATCTGCGCAAGCAGTGGGCCATCGCCAAGCTTTGGTTGCGTCAGGCGTTGACTGAAGAGTGACACTGTCAGGCAATTTCACTGCCCAATTTCGTTTGTTTGAATAGGTAAGCTTATTCGCAGCGGAGGTTCGTACCGAATGATAGACCCGACGCAATGGAAGAGAATCAAGCAGATTCTGCAAGAGGCGCTGACGCTGGACGACGATCAGTGGCCCAATTTTCTGGACCGGGTCTGCTGGCAGGACGTCGCGCTGCGCGCCCAGGTTGAGTCGCTCCTGCGA
>CAYGSQ010000171.1:0-2291 GCA_964352435.1 uncultured Gammaproteobacteria bacterium
ACGGGGCACAACGCCTGCGGTGCGCTAATTAAGCGTCGCCGATTGCGCGCCACCAGCGAGTAAACCGTATCGCCGACCCGGCGTGGCACGATTTTAAAGGCCACGCCGATAACGCCCCACAAACCGCCCAGGGCCAAGAGTACGTAGCGCACGGCGGCGAATTTCTCCAACTGGCGCCCGGCCGGCGTGGTGACAATCAACGACTCATAGTCGTCCTGCGCCGCCGCGTCTGGCAGCGCACCGTGCGCTGCACGGCCTTGCAGTGGTGCGAAACGCACGTGCCCGTCACGATCTTCCGCCATGACAAACTTCACCCAGGCGTGGCACAAACCGCAGGCGCCGTCGTAATAGATTTTGGTGCCCGCAGCGGGCCGACGCGCACCGACCCACGCCGGGTCGAACGTCAGTAGATGCAGGAGCAACATCGGCGTCGTTAGATCCGCGAAATTGAGCAGAATCAGGAAGCCGAACTGAACCTGCAACATACCAAGCCAGATCCACGGGCGGGCACGGCGGCTCAGCGCCAGCGGTGCAAAAACCAGTTCGAGTAGCAGCACGCCAATGGTCACGCTGCGCAACAACCAATCCGGCGTGGCCAGCAAGGTCGTGCGCAACCAGGTGTCGCGCGCCAAGGGATTTTCCAGCACCCAACGCACGGTTTCGCCCTGCACCCACGCCTCGCTGAACAGTTTGGTGAGACCGCTGTAACTGTAGGCGACGGCAAGTAACACCCACACCGCCCTAACGTATGCGCCGGGAATATGAGTGGCGCAACCAGCCGCACCGTCATCCCACGGCTGGCGCCGCGCGGGCAACAGCGCGTGGAACAGCAACAGCCACCCCACCACCGGCAGACTGGGATTGGCGATCAAAGGGTTGCGGCCAAACAAACACGCAAGCACAAACCACAGCCACAGCGCCGCCCCTCGATCGTAGCGACCGCCGATCAACAGCAACGACGCACCAACGCCCGAACCCGCAAACAAGAGCACAAATACGGGCTGGTCGAGGTACGCCAGAATGTTTGGAAACAGGGTCACCAGCGGACTGGCCGAGCCGTCGGCCAACATTCCGGCATTGGAGAACAGCTCCACCGCCCACGGCAAAAGGTGAGCGAAATGCACCAGCAAGTAACTACCAAACAGGACGCGATACACCGCGTACTGATTCCAGGTCCAGCGACTAGTCATGGCAATTCACCTCGTAGGTCAGGTTCCACTTCGCAGCAAGCGCGCGGCGCGGCTCAATGCGCACGGTGACCGGGCCTGCGACTTGCTGCGGATCGATGCCCAGTTCTGCGAGTATGGAAGTCGATCCACACAGGGCGTAGTGGCTCGCGCTCGCATGCATGGCCCGGGTTGCCGGATTGGCCGACAAAACGGGGGAATAGGACAGTACGGCGCCGTATGCATTGCGTCGGTTATAGGGTCCTCGC
This sequence comes from uncultured Gammaproteobacteria bacterium, assembly GCA_964352435.1. GTDB lineage: Bacteria > Pseudomonadota > Gammaproteobacteria > Steroidobacterales > JBCCMA01 > JBCCMA01. Next base: position 1,436 of record CAYGSQ010000171.1, read on the forward strand.
AGACCGGCATAGACCTCAGGCGTTAGTGCCAGCGTGTGCTCCACGCCATCGATCTGCCAATCCAGATGGAAGCGTGGCGAAAACGTTTCGTAGCCCTCATGCGAGGTAAAAACTTTCATCGCCGGCGACGCCTGCGTCGCCGCCGCCACGGCCTTGAGTGGTCTGAGCCCCATCAGATCCGCCGCGGGCGCCAGCACGGCCAGCCCGATCAGTACACCAATCGCGAATTTACTGCGCATGGGATTGCTCCGATGTACGTGGCAACTTGCCGATCAACATGCGACCAATTTGCATTTCCTGCTCGTCGTCGAAACCACAAACAAAGTCCGTGGCCCGGGGATTTTTGAACGTGCCAAAAAGCATGTCCCACAGTGGCAGGTCAGAGTAGTTGTGCGTGTGCTTGCCGCGCTCGTGATGGACGCAGTGACTCTCCGGGCGCTGGATAATAAATCCCAGCCAGTGTGGCGTGCGCACGTTCCAGTGATAGAACAGCTCGGCGATGCCGGTCAGCAGAACGGCGAGACCAGCCTGCATTGGATCGGCGCCGACCAGCACATACAGGACCACGCTGGATAACAGGCCGTTGATCAATATTTCCAACGGATGTTTATAGAACGACGTCAGCACTTCCAGACGCTGGGGACTGTGGTGAATCTGGTGCAGGCCCCGCCACAAGAACGGCACCTCGTGACGCGCACGGTGCCACCAGTAATAGACAAACGTAAGCGCGATGTAGCCTGCAAACGCACCGCCGACCAAGCCAAGCGATGGGACCGACCAAAGCGACACGCCCGGCAGCACGGCATCCCATGTAAACGCCCCAAGCGCGGCGACCGCGGCCTGGGCGCCGTTGAAC
>CAYGSQ010000171.1:2301-5430 GCA_964352435.1 uncultured Gammaproteobacteria bacterium
CGCACGGCAAAACCAGGCCGGACGACGCGGCCACTGCCGACCGGGCCGCCACTGCTCTGCCAGCCACATGGCGACGAAAAAGAGGGAAACGATAACAATGGCGCTCATGGGGACGGTCCTTTATTGACTGGAGACCAGCGTCCACCAAGGCATCGCCAAACGCGATGAAAAATGCCAATGACCCATCTGTCACGCCTTTTGGTATCATTATTCAATACTTTTTGTTTTTCGCCGCCGAGTTCTGTTTAACGGCGGCGCAGGAAACCGCCGTGGCACAAACCATTCGTTTGCTCGAAGAACTCAAAAAAGCGCTCAAGGCCGCCGGCATTACCTATGCCAAGCTCGCCGACCATTTATCATTGAGTGAGGCCAGCGTGAAGCGCCTGTTTCACACGCGCGGCTTTTCACTCGACCGCCTGGAGCGTGCCGCCCATCTTGCCGGTCTGGAAATCTCGGATCTGGTCGAGCGCATGAACGCCGCCGCGCCGCGCATTAGCGAATTAACGCCCGCTCAGGAAGAGGAGCTTCTGGCCAATCCGAAGCTGTTGCTGATGATCTATCTGCTGATCAACCAATGGCACTTTGACGAGATTATCGACACGTTTTCTGTCGACACCGCCGAAGGACTGGGCCTGCTCCGTCAACTTGAGAAACTGGGCATGCTGGAGGTGCTGCCGCAGACGAAGGTGAAACTCCTCACGGCACGTAATTTTGCGTGGCACCGCCATGGTCCGGTGCAGGCCTTTTTTCGTGAGCAGGTGCAGTCCGAATTTTTCGCCTCGCGCTTTGCCGATCCCGAAGCCGATTTGCGCTTCGTCGGCGCCCGCATGTCACGGGCCTCGCTGGTACACATGCACAAGAGCTTCGCCCGCGTTATCGAGGAGTTTGACGATTTGGCGCGCAAAGACGCCAAACTGCCACGCGACCAGCTGATCGGTGCCGCCGCGGTCATGGCTATCCGTCCGTGGGAATTTTCCGTATTCAGCAAGCTGCGACGCACGCCCAATTAGGTGGCTCCATGCTTGGGCCGCCCCACGTATACTCTGACGCATTCAAGCGCAGCCGCCGCCCGTCATGACAGGACTGCTCAGTGACCACACCGACCGACACAACCCGCCGAAAGCCCAGCAAAGCCGTGCGCATTGGTATCCGCTATCGCGCCAAGCGTCTGGCGCCTGAATACGACGCCATTGTCATTGGCTCCGGCATGGGCGGTTTAACGACCGCCGCTCTGCTGTCAGATCTGGGATACAAAGTGTGCGTGCTAGAACAGCACTACACGGCGGGCGGCTATACCCACTCCTACGAACGCGAAGGCTATGAGTGGGACGTGGGCGTGCATTACATTGGCGACGTGGGTCGACCCACACGCACGCGCCGCATGTTCGATCACCTGTCCGGCGGTCAACTCAATTGGGCGCCAATGGATGACGAATACGATCGTTTCTATGTCGGCGACAAGACTTTCAATGCAGTCGCAGGTAAAGACGCGTTTCGCGCCAACCTGTTACGTCAGTTCCCCAACGAACAAACGGCCATTGATCGCTATCTTGCGCTGCTCAAGGAAGCCAGTGGCGCGACCTATGCGGCCACCATGGAGCGCATTCTAAGACCGTGGCAACGCACGCTTGCGGCACCGCTAATCAAATGGCGCACCCCCAAGTTATTGTATCGCACCACCTACGATGTGCTCAGCGAGCTGACGGATGATCAGGATCTGATCGCGACGCTGTGCGGGCAGTGGGGCGACATGGGCCTGCCACCGAAAAAATCCGCCTTCATGATTCACGCCATGATCGCGCGCCACTATATGTTTGGCGGCTTTTACCCGATCGGCGGCAGCTGGCAAATTGCCAAGACCATTATTCCCAAAATCCAACGCGCTGGCGGTGAAGTCTTCACGTATGCACGTGTCGAAAAAATTGTCATCGAAGATGGCAAGGTGACCGGCGTACAGATGGACGACGGACATCAGATTCATTGCGATCGGGTGATTTCAACCGCGGGCATTGCAAACACCTTTGAGCACCTGCTGGCGCCGGAGGTTGTCACCGCGGCGGGTTACACACAGAAGCTCCCGTCGGTGAAACCCAGCTTCGCCCACCTGGGTGTGTATATCGGCATCAACAAGACGGCCGCAGAACTCAAGCTGCCGAAAACCAATTTCTGGATTTACCCAAGCAACGACTACGACGGCGCGGTCGACACTTTCATGCAGGATCGAAACGCGCCCTTCCCCGTGGTCTACGTCTCCTTCCCATCGGCCAAAGACCCGGACTACCTCAATCGCTATCCCGGCACGGCTACCATTGAAGTCGTCGCGCCGGCGCCGTACGCGTGGTTTCAGCCGTGGGAAAACACAACCTGGGGCAAGCGCGGCGACGACTACGAAGCACTCAAACACGCGCTGGGCGCACGCCTGATGAAACACGTTTACGACAAGCTCCCGCAGCTGGATGGCCAGGTCGACTATTACGAGGTCTCTACACCGCTGTCGACCAACTGGTTTGCAGGCTACCGCCAGGGCGAACTCTACGGGCTGGATCACACACCCGAGCGCTTGCAACAGGAATGGCTCGGGCCGCGCACACGTATTAGCGGCCTGTGGTTATCCGGTCAGGATACGCTGACCTGCGGCGTAACCGGCGCCATGATGGCCGGCATGCTGACCACCACGGCGATGGTCGGCATGCGCAAAATGAGCCCGCTGCTGAAACAGATCTGGGGTTAGGCCCCGCTAGGTCGCGGCTGCCAGGGCCTGATCCAGATCGGCCAGTATGTCGTCGATATGCTCGATACCGATACACAGTCGAATCATGTCAGGTGTCACGCCGGCAGAGGCCAACTCGTCGTCGGACAACTGGCGGTGTGTGGTGGACGCCGGATGCGCCGCCAATGATTTCACATCGCCAATGTTCACCAGACGCAAAAACATGTCGAGCGCATCGTAAAACTTCACACCCGCATCGAAACCGCCTTTGATGCCAAAGGTCATCAGCGCTGACGGCTTGCCGTTGGTGTATTTTTGCGCGAGGTCGTAATAAGGCGAACTTGCGAGACCGGCGTAATTGACCCACGCGACCTGCGCATGCGATTCCAGATGTTTGGCAACCACCAAAGCATTTTCAC
>CAYGSQ010000171.1:5440-7080 GCA_964352435.1 uncultured Gammaproteobacteria bacterium
ATTTTCACAGTGCCGTTCCATGCGCAGCGGCAGCGTTTGCATACCCTGCAAAATCAGAAACGCGTTCATTGGACTTAAGGCGGCACCGGTATTGCGCAACGCCACGGTGCGCACGCGCCCGATGTACGCCGCCGGACCCAAGGCATCCGTATAGACCACACCGTGATAGGACTCTTCAGGCGTTGTCAGCATATGGAAGCGCTCGGCGTGTTCGGTCCATGGAAAGTTGCCACTGTCGACAATGACTCCGCCCAAGGAATTGCCGTGCCCCGCCATGTATTTGGTCAACGAATTGATAACCACATCCGCGCCGTAGGCGATAGGTTTGATCAACGCTGGCGTGGCCACGGTGTTGTCCACGAGAAGCGGGACGCCGTGCGCATGTGCCATATCCGCCAGCGCCTCAAGATCGACCACATTGCCCGCCGGGTTGCCAATACTCTCGCAGAAAACAGCCGTGGTTTTGTCGTCAATGAGCGGTGCCATGGCCTCCGCGGTGTCACTGCTGGCAAAACGGCATTCGATGCCCAACTTGGGCAACATGTGTTTGAACAGCGTGTAGGTGCCGCCATACACATTGGGCACAGACACGATGTTGTTGCCCTGCTCGGCAATATTTTGCACGGCGTAATTGACCGCCGCACTCCCCGCCGACAGACCCAGCGCCGCGACACCGCCTTCAAGCTGCGCACACCGTTCCTCGAGTACGCCCACAGTAGGGTTCATGATGCGCGAATAGATATTGCCGGGCACCGCGAGATTAAACAGATCTGCGCCGTGCTGCGCATCGTCAAACTCATAGGCAACCGTCTGGTAGATCGGCACGGCCGTTGCTTTGGTTTCCGGGTCGGATTTGAATCCTGCGTGTATTGCTAAAGTCTGGTCTTTCATCCTGCGCTCCTGTTGCGTGGACGGCGATTCAGCGGATCGTCCGGATCCACGCTGTCCATAAATTGATCGTGCCGGTCGAGACTGGTCAATTGATAGACCAGGCCCAGCCAGCTGTTAAAAATAGCCTTGGCCGTATCACCCCAGGTGTTGTCCAGGTGGCCTTCGATGCGTTGCTCCAACGCATCCGTAGCGTGACCCGCCACGAGTTGGTCAACGAACGCGGTGACGTCCTGTTCGACCGCTGCGCCAAAATAGTTGTCAGGGTATGACGGCTGCGAATCCCGTTCACCCTTGGCGTAGCGCATAACTTCGCGCTTGTACTCTTTAAATAAACTGTTGAAATCGTATTCCGGGTGCCCTTGAAAATAGACCACGCGAAACTGATCCGGACTGACGGCCAGGTGCACGCCACCTTGCTCACTATCCGCCAGCACGACCAGGCCGGCCGCCTCGAGTTGCTCGCGCGAAATATCGTTGTAGCGCGAATGCGGCGCGTCGAAGCGGGTATTGATATCACGTAGCAAGGGATGATCGGTTCGCGCAGCGCGATGGCTGTAAACGCCCCAGCGTTTTTGCGTCAACGGCGCACGCGCAATGTCGTGATAATGGCGCAGTAGCGCATGCGTCGCCAGACACGAACACAACACCGAGGCGACATTGTTTTCGGCCCACTCCACAACGTCGAGCAAAGGCTTCCAGAACGCTTCCTGCGTCAAATCCGGATTGGCGACATTGGCACCGGTAATTAT
>CAYGSQ010000172.1:0-1577 GCA_964352435.1 uncultured Gammaproteobacteria bacterium
GTAATTGCCATGTAAAGTGTCCGTGTCAGTCGTTGCGCCGGAAAAGTCCGGCGAGTTGATCACGCAAACTTTTGGTTGGCGCGTCAGGTTCTTCGGGGGGCGTTGCGGCGGCGTTCTCAATTTCAGGTGCTGGCGCATCGCATGTTTTCGCTACGTCGTCCGCCACAGGCTTTGGCTGCGGCGCAGGTTTTTTCTTTGGCTTGATCGACGGCTCTCCGCCCTTGCTGTGCAGCTTGTGCATCGCTTTTTCCAGACCATCTTCGAGCAATAGATTCAGCACGCCTTCCGCTTCGTCCATCGCCCGCTCAATCGAAATCTGCTCGTCTGCACTGGGCCTGTGCAGCACATAGTTGGTGACCTCGGACGAATGCGCAGGTCGGCCAACGCCAACGCGCAGTCGCGCAAACTCTTTGCCAAGCCTGGCAATGATATCGCGCAGACCATTGTTGCCACCGTGTCCACCGCCACGCTTGAGGCGAACCGTACCCGGCGGCAAATCAATCTCATCGTGCACGACCAAAATATTGGCCGGCTCAATCTTGTAGAACTTGGCGAGTGCAGACACCGACTGCCCGCTGAGATTCATAAACGTATCGGGCTTGAGCAGCCACACGTCAAAACCGTGCAGCGTAACTTTTCCAGCGTGCCCATGAAATTTGTTCTCGTGGCGCAAGGTGGCGCCGGCACGTCGGGCGATCTGGTCGACAAACCAAAAGCCCGCGTTATGCCGCGTCGCTTCGTACTGACCACCGGGATTGCCGAGACCGGCAATCAGAGCAATGTGTCGTGACTGCGCCATACGTCTTTACCGTGTAAAAAGGGGCCACCGCAAACTTTTGCGGCGGCCCCATCAGACATCAACAGCGTTATTCTGCGCCGTCTTCGGGGGCTGCTTCTTCGCCACCCTCTGCTGCCGCTTTGCCTTCATCATCTTCCACTTCTTCCTTCACAGAAGGACGTTGCAGCGAAATGATGGCTTGATCATGGCCGTCGCCCTGCGCCATTTCCGGAATCTCGACGCCCTCAGGCAGTTGGATATCCGACATGTGCAACAGTGCGTCCAGTTCCATCGTCGATACATCGACCTCGATGAACTCGGGCAGGTTTTTCGGCAAGCAGGCAATTTCCACTTCGTTGATGAGGTGCGAGAACTTGCCGCCGCCGGTTTTGAAACCCGGTGCAACGTCTTCGCCGGTGAAGTGCAAAGGCACGCTCATACGAATGGCTTCGCCCGCCACAATGCGCTGAAAATCGATATGCATAATGATTTTCTTGGCAGGGTGACGCTGCATGTCTTTAACAATGGCATCCTGCTCCACGTCGCCCACTTTCAAAGTGATGACGTTAGAGAAGAAGGCTTCGTTTTCGACGTGACGCAGAAGCGCCTGGTGACTCAGTGTAATTGCGCGTGGATCGGCGTTGCCACCGTAAACCACTGCAGGCACTTTGCCCGCGTGACGTAGGCGGCGGCTCGCACCTTTCCCCAGGTCCTCGCGGAACTCTGCCTGCAATTCAAATGAATTGGACATGTTGTTAACTCCGTTATCGTTACAAAAATAGCGGGGCAGACCGCGACC
>CAYGSQ010000172.1:1587-7063 GCA_964352435.1 uncultured Gammaproteobacteria bacterium
CCGCCCCACGTTTCTCGCCCACATGGCGAAAATTCAAAAAATAGTTAGTCGACGTAAAGCGAGCTGACCGACTCTTCGTCGGCAATGCGGCGCATGGTTTCCGCCAAAAGCTCAGCGGTACTGAGCTGGCGAATGCGCGAGCAGCTGGCAGCCTGCGCCGTCAGCGGAATGGTGTCAGTGACCACCAACTCGTCGATCTGGGATTCATTAATACGCTGCACCGCCGGGCCCGAGAGCACCGGGTGCGTGATATAGGCCACCACTTTCAGGGCGCCCTCTTCTTTGAGCGCAGACGCTGCGTGGCACAGCGTGCCGGCGGTATCGACAAGATCATCAATCATGATGCAGGTCTTGTCTTTGACGCTACCGATGATGTTCATGACTTTCGACTCGTTGGCGCGCGGACGACGTTTGTCGATGATCGCAAGATCTGCGTCATCGAGACGCTTGGCCAGTGCGCGAGCACGCACGACGCCACCAACATCGGGCGACACCACGACGATGTTCTTGAACTCTTGCTTCCACGCATCGCCCAGAAGCACCGGCGAGGCGTAGACGTTGTCGACCGGGATATCGAAAAAACCCTGAATCTGTTCGGCGTGCAGATCGACCGTTAACACGCGATCAACACCGGCTTTCACAATAAGATTGGCCACGAGCTTGGACGAAATCGCCACACGCAACGCGCGCGGACGCCGATCCTGACGCGCATAGCCGAAGAATGGAATGACCGCGGTGATGCGCGCCGCTGAGGCGCGGCGGCAGGCGTCGACCATGATCAGCAGTTCCATCAGGTGATCGTTGGTCGGCGGGCAGGTCGGTTGCACGATGAACACATCGCGACCGCGAATGTTCTCGAGAATTTCGACGTTGATTTCGCCGTCGCTAAAGCGGCCGACGTTGGCCTGACCGAGGCGCAGACGCAGGTGGCGCGCAATATCTTTTGCGAGCGCGGGATTGGCATTGCCCGCGAAGACGACCATCGATCCTCTATCTACCTGCACGTGACCCGTTCCTGTCTATAAAGGGCGCTGCGGGAGCATCCGACCTGGCCGAGAAAAAGTGGCTGGGGTGGCAGGGATCGAACCTGCGAATGACGGGATCAAAACCCGTTGCCTTACCACTTGGCTACACCCCAACAAAGAGCCCGGTATTTTGCGGCGGTGTGTCAGACGTGTCAATCCAATTGCGGCACAAAATCCCAATTTGAGATAACCAGACGCACTCGAGTGGTGCCTTGAGTCAGCGTGATCTTGCGCGGGAGCACGTGGGGACCCACCGCTTTGGTCTGTGTGACGTCGACTTGCCAGCCTGCCTGCTCAAACCGTGGCCCGCCATCTGTGCCGTCTGAGGCCGCCAATTGGCGCGCGGGCTGCGCAGGATCCGGCAGCCCAAGCGCCCAAAAACGCAGCGATTGCAGGGGCAATGACCAGCCCAGCGACGCCGTCAGAGCCGCCGCGGGATTATCGTAAAATTGCGACTGACCCTTCGAATCAGTGATGGTGATCGCGTCCGGCGTACCCTGAACCCGGGTTCGGCCAATCCCGATTGGGCCCTGAACCTGCAGATCGATGAGCGGGCCCAACTGGGTCCAGCGCAATCCGGCGTTGTAGCCGCGACCGGCCGAAGACAGGCCGAGCTTGCCGCGAACCTCAAAGGACTGCGCAAGATCGTAAAGCGCTTGCTGGTCGGTTACGGTCTCGGGCAACCGCTGATGGGCGCACCCGGCGAGCAGCCAAATCGCCGCTACGACCGCCAGACCGCGCATTACAGCCCCAGGCGAGTTTTAACGTCGAGCAGTTTCTCGTTGTTGGGCGCAACCAGCAGCGACTTGAGTAACAGCGAACCGGCTGATTCCTGATCACCCTGCTGCCACAGCACTTCGATCAGATGTGCCGCAATTTCGCTGTCAGGGAACATGTCATAGGCGCGCTCCAGCAAAGCGCGCGCCTCGTCCAGATTGCCCCGTTTATACTGCACCCAGCCCAGGCTATCGATAATGGCCGGGCTGTTGCTGTCCATTTCGTAGGCACGCTCGATGAGCTGAAACGCTTCTTCCACCTGATCGGTGCGGTCGGCGAGGGTATAACCAAGCGCGTTGAGCGCGTTGGCATCGGACGGATTTTTAGCGAGCACCAGGCGCAGCTGATGCAGCGCGTCGTCCACCCGGTTCATATCCTCGAGCAAAAAGGCGCGGGCGTACTGGACGCGCGTATCACCCGGATACGCTGCTAAAACATCGTCATAGAGCGTAAGCGCACGGTCAATCTGACCATCTTCAATCAGGATCTCGCCCTGACCCAGCGCCATATCGACGGTGTAACGGGGCTGTGCCGCAGCGAAACGCTCCAGGTGTTGCAACGCTTCTGCGGGCTCACCACCGTCGGCCAAAAGCCCTGCCACACGCAGCTGAGAGGCCACCGCATTGGGGCCTTCAACTACCTGGCCGTAGAGACGCATGGCGCGGCGCATCTGGTTTTCAGACTCGGCAATGCTGGCGAGATAAAACAGTGCGTCGTACGTGCTGCGGCCAGTGGCCAACAGCTGCGTAAAACTGGCGCGGGCGCTTTCCAGATCACCCTCTTTGAGGTGGAGCAGACCAATCGCGCGCAGGGCGCCAGGGTTGGCACGGTCATCGGACAGCACCTGTCCGAGCACAATCCGCGCTTCGTCATCGCGATCGACCGCCGCCAGCAAAATACCGTACTCAAGACGTTCGGATGTGGAGTTTTGGCCACCTACCCGCTCGGCGGCGAAATTGATGCCCTCGTCTACCTTGCCATCGGCGATCAGTGCCCGGGCGTAGAGCAGATTAGCGTGCGCCCAATCTGGCGACAGCTCCGCAGCGCGGCTGGCCGCTTTTTTGGCCAGCTCAAGCTCGCCCGCCCGAAGCGCCATAACGCCCAATGCATACTGGGCGCGCGGCACTTTTTTGTTCTTGGCAACCAGCCGCGACATTGCGTCCAGCGCGGTTTGCGTATCGGCCTCTTGCAACAAGAGTGACGACAGCGTCAGAAAGCTCTCGTTGTCATCTTCGCTGGATTGGGCCAACAGGGTTTCGAGCGTTTCGGCCGCTCGATCGACGTTGGCGTCGCGCACATACAAGCGCAACAGATAACGATTGGCGTCTTCGCTTTGCGGCTCAAGCGCGTGCCAGCGTTCTGCTGCAGCCAGGGCGGCGTCGTCGCGCCCCAGATCAAAAGCCACCTCGGTGGCCTTGCGGGCAACGCTGTTGTCGTCAGAGTAGCGCGCGGCACTGAGGTATTCGTCGACCGCGACGTCGTAAAGCTCTTTTTGCAACGCCATCTCGGCGAGCAGCAGGTGGTAGCTGGCCGCCCCGGAGCGGGTTTCAAAGCCCTCAGGAATCGGCGCTTCGCGCCCGACGTCCGGGGCTGTCGTCGCGCAGCCGCCAAGGCCGAGCAGCGCGGCCAAAATAAGGATACGATGGCGTGTAGGTAACCTAAAGCAAGTCAAGATGGTCATCCCGTGCAATTTACCGCGCCACTATACCCCAATAGACCGCCACGACGCTTGTTATTAGCGGTGCCTTACATGACAATAGTCCGACGCAATAATTCCACGCAATAGCGACATGAGTCTCTACCTTCTAGGCATAAATCACCGCACGGCGCCGGTAGAGCTCCGCGAACATGTCGCCTTCGATCCGGCCGAACTTCCCGCAACGCTGCACGCGTTGGCGGCGCTTCCGGGTGTCCGGGAGTCGGCCATTCTGTCAACGTGCAATCGCACCGAGCTGCTCACGGTCGTCGACGGCAGCCTCGACGTCGTACGCCAATGGCTTATCGACAAAACCCCGCGTGGGGCAGAGCTTGCGGCCTGTCTTTACGAAAAATGCGAAGCGGAAGTCACCACCCACGCGTGCAGCGTCGCATGCGGTCTCGATTCGGCAGTGCTTGGCGAGCCCCAGATTCTGGGGCAAATGAAAGACACCTACCGACTGGCTCAGGCGGAAGGCACGGCCGGGCCCGTTCTGCATCGCCTGTTCCAGCACACCTTCGCCGTCGCCAAAAAAGTGCGTACACAGACAGCCATTGGCGAGAGCTTTGTGTCGGCAGCCTCCGCCACCGTTGAACTAGCACGACAGGTGTTTGCGGGTTTCGAGAATCGGACAGCACTGTTCATCGGCGCGGGCGAGATGATCGAACTCACGCTCAAGAACTTGCGCAATCACAATCTGGGTCAGGCGATCATTGCCAATCGCAGCGTTGAACGGGCGCAGGCGCTGGCCGCTGAACACGGCGCGGCGGTCATTGGTCTCGACCAAATCAGCGCACAGCTACATCACGCGGATCTGGTCATTTCCTGCACCGCCAGCCCACATCGCATGGTTGAGCGCGATCACGTCCACGATGCGCTCAAGCGTCGTCGCCGCCGCCCCATGATGCTGATGGATCTGGCCGTACCGCGCGATATTGCGCCAGAAATCGCCACGCTCTCCGATGCCTATCTTTATACCGTGGACGACTTGCGGCAGGTGGTCACGAACAATCAGGCCGCGCGCATCAAAGCCGCCGCAGAAGCGGCCTCGATGATTACTGTCCACACCGATGACTTTACACGTCGCCAGCAGGCACTCGACGCCGTGCCGCTGATCAGGTCCGTACGCAGTCGCCTGACCTCAGTGCGCGACCAGGCACTCGCGCAGGCGCAACGGCAGGTGGCCGCCGGCAAGCCCATAGACGAAGTACTGGAACGCATGGCCGACACTATTACCAAACGTCTGCTGCATGAGCCGAGCACGCAACTGCGTGAAGCCGGTGAACAAGGGGATAGCGAATTGCTCGCCGTCGCCAGCCGTTTGTTCGGCATCGAAAAGGACGGCTAATGCGCGACTCAATCTCCCTGCGTCTCGAACAATTGTGCGAGCGTTTCGTTGAGGTCGAGGCCCTGCTGGGTCAGGCCGAAATCATTGCCGACCAACCGCGCTTCCGCGACTTGTCTATCGAATACTCGCGCCTCGAACCTGTGGCAAAGGACTTCGCGGCATTTGGCGCATTGAACGACGAGCTCAAGGGCGTCGAGCAAATGCTCAAAGACGACGACGCAGACTTGCGCGAAATGGGCAAGGAAGAGCAAAAGCGTCTCGAAGCGCAACGCGTTGAACTTGAAAACACCTTGATGAGTCACCTGGTGCCGGTTGACCCCAACGACGGTAAGGACGTGTTCATGGAGATTCGTGCGGGCACCGGCGGTGACGAGGCAGCGATTTTCTCCGGTGATTTGTTTCGCATGTACTCGCGCTACGCCGAGACGCGCGGTTTTCGCGTTGAGATTGTCAGCCAAAGCGAAGGCGACCATGGCGGCTACAAGGAAATTATCGGCCGCGTGTCAGGTGCCGGTGTTTACGGCCGACTCAAATTTGAATCGGGCGCGCATCGCGTGCAGCGCGTACCCGCCACCGAGTCACAGGGGCGCATACACACCTCCGCTTGCACGGTCGCCATACTGCCCGAGG
>CAYGSQ010000173.1:0-7055 GCA_964352435.1 uncultured Gammaproteobacteria bacterium
TTATTTTGGCGACCGGCGGCTACGGCCGTGCCTATTTTTCCTGCACCTCGGCGCACACGTGCACCGGTGACGGCAACGCGATGGTGGCGCGTGCCGGTTTGCCGCTGCAAGACATGGAGTTTGTGCAGTTTCATCCGACCGGTGTGTATGGAGCAGGTTGCCTGATTACCGAAGGTTCACGCGGTGAGGGTGGCTATCTCACCAACTCCGAGGGCGAGCGCTTTATGGAGCGCTATGCGCCCAATGCCAAGGATCTGGCTTCGCGCGATGTGGTCAGTCGTTCAATGACCATCGAAATTCGTGAGGGACGCGGTGTTGGCCCCGAGTCCGATCACATAAATTTGCACCTGGAGCATCTGGGTAGCGACGTCATTCAGGAACGCCTGCCGGGCATCGCCGAAACCGCGCGTATTTTCAGCGGGGTCGACGTGACCAAAGCACCGATTCCGGTGCTGCCGACCGTGCACTACAACATGGGCGGTATCCCGACGCTGTGGAACGGCGATGTGGTCGATAGAACGGATGGCAACGATGTGGTCGTCGAGGGCCTGATGGCGGTCGGCGAAGCGGCCTGTGTTTCGGTCCACGGCTCAAACCGTCTGGGTTCAAATTCGCTGCTCGATCTGGTCGTGTTCGGGCGCGCGGCGGCGCGCCACTGCGCCGAGTCGGTCAAGCCCAACACACGTCATCGTGAGCTGCCCAAAGGCGCCGGTGACAACGCCGTTGCCAGGCTGGACAAACTGCGTCAAGCCGACGGCAGCGAGAGCACCGCGTCGATTCGACTCAACATGCAAAAAACCATGCAGAACAACGCTGCCGTGTTCCGCACTGGCGAAGTGCTCGACGAAGGCGTCGAGCGCATGCAGAAAGTGTTCGCGTCGTTCAGTGACGTCAAAGTGGCCGATCGTGGTCTGATCTGGAAAACCGACCTGGTCGAGACGATGGAGCTCGACAACTTGCTGGGTCAGGCGATGGCGACCATCTGCTCGGCGCAAAATCGCAAAGAGTCGCGCGGCGCACAGGCCCGTGAGGACTATCCGGATCGTGATGATGAAAACTGGATGAAACACACGCTTGCGTATGTGGACGAGAAGGGTGCCGTGCGGTTTGATTATCGTGATGTGCATCTCGATACCGGCACCGACGACATTGATACGATCCCGCCTAAAGCGCGCGTCTACTAAACCGATCAAGGCAACGTAATGGCTAAATTTCGACTTCCCGCCAATTCCCGCTACACCAAGGGCAAGACTTTCAAGTCGCCCACGCAGGGCAAAGTGCGTCGCTTTAGTGTGTATCGCTATGACCCGCACACCGGCGAAAATCCGCGCATCGACACCTACGAGGTCGATCTGGAGCAGTGCGGGCCCATGGTGCTCGACGCGCTGATCAAGATCAAAAACGAAGTAGACCCGACGCTGACGTTCCGGCGCTCGTGTCGTGAAGGCATTTGCGGCAGCTGTGCCATGAACATTGGTGGCACCAACACGCTGGCCTGCATACGGGATATTTCTGAGGTCTCCAAAGGCGACATCAGTATTTTTCCATTGCCGCACATGCCGGTCATCAAGGATCTGGTGCCGGACATGACCAATTTTTACGCGCAATATGCGTCCATCAAACCTTGGCTGCAGTCGCGGACGCCGCCGCCGCCGGATCGCGAACGCTTGCAGACCAAGGAAGATCAGGCACTGATTGACGAGCCGTCGGCCTGCATTTTGTGCGCCTGCTGTTCCACGAGCTGTCCGAGCTACTGGTGGAATTCAGACCGCTATCTGGGACCGGCCATTTTGTTGCAGGCCTATCGCTGGATCGTGGACACGCGAGACGAGGCAACCGGTGAGCGGCTCGACGATCTTGAGGATCCTTTCCGTCTGTACCGTTGTCATACCATTATGAATTGCACAAATACGTGTCCGAAGGGTCTGAATCCGGCGAAAGCGATTGCCGAGACCAAGAAGCTGTTGGTCGAGCGCCGCCACTGAGCGCGCGCTCACCACAGTCGTGGCGGTGACGGATGTAACGCGCGCACGCCTGACCTGGCTTTGCCGCCGCGGCATGCGCGAACTGGATCTGGTGCTAAGCGCCTGGCTTGAGCGCCATTACGCGGGCGCAACACAGCAGGAGCGTGCTGCGTTTTGTGACCTGTTAGAGCGACCTGACCCCCAGATATTTGATTATCTGACGGACCGGGACCAACCTGACTCCGAGCCACTGAGACTATTGATTGATGTACTCAAACGCCTCCACTACGACACTGACCGTTGAGCCACGGCGCTACTTCGTTGCGCTGTATGGCATCGCGGGCATCACTATTGTCCTGACGCTGGTGTCGGCCAATGCAGCGGCCGGGCTGACCTTGCTGGTGGGCGCGCTGCTCGCGCTGTGCACCTGGCGAGCTGCCATGGACCCGGATGGCGCTTCTACGATCCGCGTCGTATATCAACATAATGAACCCCGCGTGCGCGCATGGCTGTGGGGCCAGTGGTACCAGGACGTGCTGGCGCGTGTCGACGCAAGCAGTCGCTGGTTCGTGCGGCTGTCGCTGACAGTGCCGGATGGCCGCGCAGTGCCGGTATTGGTCTTTTGGCCCGTTACCTCATCGAAAACCCTGCGCCAACTGCGTTTGTGGGTGCTGTCGCTGCCGCGCAGCGCATAGCTAACCCCCCCTCCATATTGCTACACTGCGCCCCGGCCCGACTCTGGGCAAAATCCGGTGCAAGTACTGTGTGTCAGACGCCGAACTTATCTAAACAGGACCGGTCTATGACATTGGCAGTACAGCGCGAGAACGGGAGGCGTCGTTCCCTATGAGCGACAAGAACAGTGATCGCGTTCTGGTAGAGCGGGTCAAGCAGGGTGACAAGGGCGCCTTTGACCTTCTGGTACTCAAGTACCAGCACAAAATCGTCAAGCTCGTCATGCGCTATGTACGCGATTCCGCGGAGGCGCTCGACGTTACGCAAGAGGCGTTTTTGAAGGCGTATCGGGCGCTGCCAGGGTTTCGCGGTGACAGTGCCTTTTATACGTGGCTCTATCGCATCGCGATAAACACGGCAAAGAACTATTTGGTCGCGGCAAAGAGGCGACCGCTGGATTACGACTTGGACTTACAAGACCCCGAGCAGTACGACATGCAGGCGCGACTCAAGACGGTCGACACGCCCGAGAGCATGGTGTTGTCCGAAGAGATTCGTAACACCGTCAATGAGGCGATCGCCCAGCTACCCGAAGATTTGCGCACCGCGATTGTGTTGCGCGAAATTGACGGGATGAGTTATGAAGAAATTGCCCAGACAATGGAATGTCCCATCGGCACCGTGCGATCACGTATTTTTCGTGCGCGCGAAGCCATCGATAAACGTTTGAAACCCATCGTAGACGGGGGACTCGGTAAATGACCGACACTATCAACGGCCAGATCTCAGCATTTATAGACGACGAGATCATGGACGAAGAAGGCGAGCTTTTGATTCGGCGTCTGTGCAATGACGAAGAGTTACGGCGCACGGCGGCCCGATACACGCTGATCGGCGATGCCGTCCGCGGCTCGCTCGATGAGATTCGGGCTGACCTCAACGGCTCGATTATGCGCGCCATTGAACACGAACCGATGCCGGAGGCGGCTGCGGTTGCAAGCGTTGCGCCCACGCGTGACTGGCGCCGACTCGCCGGTGGGGGCGCGGTGGCGGCCGCTGTCGCCGTGATGGCAGTGTTGGCTATCCAACCCGACGCACCCATTCAGGAGCCGCGTATTGCGCAGGGCCTGAACGGTGGCATTGTGGTACCGGCCAATGATCAAACCGATCCGCTGTCGCTGATGCCGCAGGTTTCCCGCGCCAGCAACCAGGCAGCGCTGCAAGAGTATTTGCTGCGCCATAATCAGTATTCGAAAACGACGATGCGTCAGGGTGTGTTGGTCTATCGCACGGTCACCGGCGATGAGGCGCGCGTGGGTGCGCAGTCCGGCGGCGTGCAAGACGACGTCAAGGAAATGCCACGTTCCCAAACCGGTGTGAAGCAGCCGTGAACACGTCGCGTTCACAGCCTCTATGGCGCCAGGTTCTGAGCTTGCTGCTGTGTGCAGCGGCCGTGCCGGTGCTGGCAGCCGATACGGCGCGCGATTGGTTTGAGCGCATGGGTAGGGCCGTCGAAACACTCGACTACCAGGGCCGTATGGTTCACACCCACAACAACCAACTGGATATGCTGGAGGTTGTGCATCAGGTGCGCGACGGGCGCGTGTTTGAACGCGTCACTTCGCTCAACGGTTCGGGGCGCGAAGTCATTCGCAACGGCGACGATGTACGGTGCACGTACTCTGATCGCAAACAGGTTTTGATCGATTGGTCCAGTGACCAAAGCCCGCTGTTGTCGGTATTGCCGAGCTACGACAAATCGCTCGAGCGTTTTTATCGCTTCGATCTCAAGGTCAATTCCGGCACCATCGCCGGGCGTCCCGTGCACAGCGTCAACATCAAGCCGCTGGACGATTTTCGCTACGGGTATCGTCTCAAAGTCGATGCGCAAACGGCGATGCCGCTGCTGTGCGAGATGATTGGCGACGACAATCGCGTCATTGAATCTGTGATGTTCACCCAAATCGATTTTGACGCGCCGTTGACGGCCGATGCCTTCGAGCCGCGTTTGCCCACCACCAATTTTGAAGAAGTCTCGACGACACCGGCGGGCGGCGATGTCATCGACGCGGCAAGTTCACTGTGGCGCGCTGAAGATCTGCCGGGTGGTTTTTCCCTGTCAGTGGTGACACGACACGGCGCTGGCGACGACGGTGCCGAGCATCTCGTCTACACCGATGGCGTTGCGTCCATTTCTGTCTTCGTCGAGCGCCGGCGTGAAAACGTGGCGGTCATTGAAGGCCCTGCAAATATTGGCGCATCGAACGCCTATGGTCGTCGACTCGATGATCACCAGATTACCGTCGTGGGCGAAGTGCCGGTTGCGACGGTGCGCAAAATTGGCAACTCCATTCGCGCTGCCCAATAAGCCCGAGCGTTATGCTCCAGCAGTCCTCGCGCGTTCTTGAACTTCATCCGGACGGGGTGCGTGTATGCACCCGCGCCGCGACCCATTGCGCACGCTGCGCACAGGGCCGTGGTTGTGGTGGCGGACTCATCGGCGCGCTGATGGCGCGTGGCGATACATCGATGATCGCGGTTTGTGACGATCCGGCCCGGACCCAGGTGGGCGATGCGGTCACTGTCCAGTTACCCGAACGGGCTTTGCTTGAAGCGGCGGCGCTCGCCTATTTGTTGCCGTTGTGTACGATGCTTCTGGCCGTAGCGTTGGCGATGATCGCGGGTGTGGGCCGTGAGGGGCTGGTGGCGTTAGCGGCGTTGGGCGGCTTATTGCTGGGCGGCTGGCTGGCACGGCGTATCGTCCGGCACGTACGCGCGCAACGCTTCTGTCCTGTCGCCATCGTGCAGCACACCAGTAGGCTTCAATGATTCAGCTAACGCTCTACAGTCGACGCGGCTGCCCGTTGTGTGATGACATGATGATTGATCTGGAAATGGCCGCGCGCGGGCGCGATCTCGAGTTTACCGTGGTCGATATCGATACGGATCCGGAACTGGTGACGCGCTTTGGCGACCGCGTGCCGGTGCTGTCCCATGGCGACGACGAGCTGTGCTTTGGTCATCTGGATGTCGCTGCGCTCAATCTGCGCCTGAAAAACGCCCCGTGAGCGGCGAAATTTCCCAATAAAACCGAGCTATTGCCGGGTTCCAGCAGCTATAATGCCAAGCGCGCGGCGGCGCAGCAATTCACGTTATCCGCGCCAGGAACATCATGCAAAATATTCGAAATTTCTCCATCATCGCGCACATCGACCACGGCAAGTCTACGCTTGCGGATCGGTTCATCCAGATCTGTGGCGGCTTGAGTGAGCGCGAGATGTCGGCGCAGGTGCTCGACAGCATGGATATTGAGCGTGAACGCGGCATTACGATCAAGGCACAAAGTGTCTCACTGCCGTTCACCTCCAAAGACGGCACGACGTATCACCTGAACTTTATCGATACTCCCGGCCACGTCGATTTCTCGTATGAGGTGTCGCGCTCGCTGTCCGCCTGTGAGGGCGCATTGCTGGTTGTTGATGCAGCCCAGGGTGTCGAGGCGCAGAGTGTCGCCAACTGTTATACGGCTATCGAGCAGGGTCTCGAAGTTCTGCCCGTGCTTAACAAGATCGATTTGCCGTCGGCGGACCCGGATCGGGTCATCAATGAGATTGAAGAGATCATTGGCATCGACGCCACTGACGCATTGCACGTTAGCGCCAAGAGCGGTTTGGGCGTACAGGAATTGTTGGAAGAATTGGTCGCGCGCATACCGCCACCGATCGGGGATGCCGAGGAACCTTTACAGGCCCTGATTATTGATTCGTGGTTCGATAACTATGTGGGCGTGGTGTCGCTGGTACGGGTGGTCAACGGCGTGCTGCGCAAAGGCGCAAAAATCCGCGTGATGTCGACCGGACGCAGCCATCTGGCCGATCGCGTGGGCATCTTCACGCCGAAAATGACCGACCTCGACAAACTTGGTTGCGGCGAAGTGGGCTTCATGATTTCCAGTATCAAGGAAATCAATGGTGCGCCCGTGGGCGATACGCTCACCGAAGACCGGCGGCCCTGTGTCGCGGCGCTGCCCGGTTTTGAGCAAGTTAAGCCGCGGGTGTTTGCCGGACTGTTTCCGGTAAACAGCGATGACTACGCCAGCTTCCGTGAAGCGCTCGAAAAATTGCGCCTCAACGACGCCGCGATGTTTTTTGAACCGGAAACTTCGGCTGCACTGGGACTGGGCTTTCGCTGCGGCTTTCTGGGCATGCTGCACATGGAAATCGTGCAGGAGCGACTCGAGCGTGAATACGATCTTGAGCTGATCACCACCGCACCGACCGTCATCTATGAAGTGTTGCGTACCGATGGCGAAACCCAGATGGTCGATAACCCGTCCGAGTTGCCGGCGGCGAACAAGCTCGAAGAAATCCGCGAGCCGATCATTGTCGGTTCAATCTTGTTGCCGCATGAGCATGT
>CAYGSQ010000174.1:0-7037 GCA_964352435.1 uncultured Gammaproteobacteria bacterium
GCGCTTAATAGCAGGGGCAACGTTGCCGGTACAGGTACGGGCGCCGTGGCGAACATCTGACCGTCATTGATTGCGCCGTAGCTGGCGTCGCCGAGCGTCCAGACAAAATCGGTGTATTCCAACCCCGTGCCCGTCAATTGCAGGGATTGCCCTTTGGGGCCGCTGCCATCCTGGGCGAGCCCGATATCCATGCTCATAAGGCCAGCGGCCGCGCCTTCGGTCGCGATGAACGAGCCTTCGTAACTGAGGAACTGCACAACGCCCTGTTCCTTGCCCACCAGGGCTACGCCGTCGGGCCCGCCATTTTGCAGTCCCGAGATGTCGAAAAACGACGTGCCATAGCCATTGGATTGATCGGTCAAACTGCCCGCGAGGGCAACGCTGCGGTAAACCTGCCCGTTGCCCCCGTTGTAAAAGACGAGGCTGAGTCCGTCGAGACTCGACCCGGCTGAGCCGGCGATTTCGATGCCCTCGCCCACGTCGGAGCCGGCATTGTCGTAGTGGATTTCGTTGATAAAAAGTGCGTGAGCGGATGAGCTGAGCCACAGCGCGGCGCACGCGCCAGTCAAATAGCGTCCCTGCATGATGAGTCTCCAAATGGGTGGAGTGCCATCGTAGTCAGGCAGGTGTTGCAAGCCCATGCACGAATCTGGCGGCGTGCACCAGATATGGTTCCAGTGGTCCGTTCGGTAAATTCTGTGCCTTACCTTGGGCCATTGTTCGCGCTGTCGGCGTTGCGGCTGCTCGCCATGTGCTAGTCGGTGGAGAGCGTGCTCATGATCGTGCGGAACTGGTCGTAGGCGGCTTCGGGTTCCTTAAGGCTGCTAAACCCCTGGGCCATCAGAAACCGGTCTTCGTAAGTGATCATCGTCTGAAACGCTGCCACGTTGAAGCCCAAATGGCGGTGCCGGCCGCGACCCACAATTTCGAAACCCGGCGTTTCGTCAATGGTGACAGCGCCAACGTTGTCGATTTCTATTTTTTCCATGAGCTGGATGCCCTTGAAACGCCCAATGGAAAAAGCACGTGTGTCTTTTATTTCGCCGATATCGCCCTTGCTCCAGCCGACGATAAACATCTGGCCCGTGTAGTACTGGTCGGGCAGCTTGCCGTCCTCGGTGAAAATGACGCTATTGCCGGCCCGCGTTGCTACGCGCAGCCCGGGGATTTCCTTGAGCCGAAAGCCGAGTCCGTCGAAGTGATCGAGGTCACGACTGGAGTCCCATGTGAGCGTGGCCAGGGTCTGTTCAATGATGGGGTCGAGGCGTTCTGCGTCAGCATCCAGATAGGTGGCGGTCACCAACAGACTTTCAGATACATCGCCGCTCAGCAGTATTTTCTTGATCAGCGTTTGGCGCGGAAGTGTTTGCTTGCCGCTGATCAGCGTGGCGCGCAGACCGTCACGTTCCAGCGAGCGACGAGTACTGACGACTACGTCTTTATTTTGCAGCCGGTTGTCGTTGTAGGCGTTGTTCAGGTCAACGAACGGGGAGGGCACTTCGGCAACGGTAATGGTGACTTTGTCGGTGGTACCGACGACGCCTTGAAAGTCGGCAGCCAGCTCGAAGCCTGGCGGTATCTCCATCCAAACCCGTGTGCCAGGCACGCGCACCGGCTCGGCGATGGCCCAGGCGGCGGCAAACAACAACAGGATTGGAATCAGGTAGCGCACGTTGTTGGGACTCGCGCCTCTGGAAATAGTTGCAGGCGCGTTCAGGGCGTCTTGCGCATCGCGAACATCTTGTCCAGCTCTGCGCGCGCCATGCGCTGGGTATCGCTGAGGTTGTCGTCTTCGCTGCCGTTGGAGGCGGACGGGGTGCGACGCAACTTGGACCAATCACCGTTTTCCAGGACTTCGTGCAGGTAGCTCAGGTTTTTATGAATAGCGACGCTGTACGGGTCGGAGCCCTCAAACCAGAACTTGAAATAGCGATACGAGCGACCGAACTCCCCATCCAGACGCTGCTGGGACACCATGCGGAAAAACTCCGGCGTCTTCTTGAGCAGTTCTTCGCCCGATTCGTACTGAATTTCATTGTCGCCGTTTGCGTCGGGCGCCACGGCAAGTCCGCCAAGAACGAATTCGGGGAACAGACGGTCGCGGCATTTTTCGAGATAGCAACGGTCGGACATCTGCGCGACGAGGTCGGCCGTACCGAGCAGTTTGCCAAGCGTGCGCGTTTTGGGTTCGTCGACCGCCAGCGTATCGAGTGGCCGTTCGTAACCTGTGAAATGGACGGCCTCGACGGCCGTGCGTACAAACTCGCTCAGACCGATGGTCGGCATGTAATTGCTCAGAAACTCGGCGCCACGCGAGATGTGGCTCTTCGTGTACTTGGCGCCGTTGGCGTTTTGGTCTTCGTCGCTGTCGCGGCGAATGTAGCCCGCGTCATGGAACAGGGCGGCGACGGCCCCAACGATCATGAGTCGAGGACCTAGCTGGTCACGCGGGCCGTGACGGTTCTCGTGTCCACCCATGAGACGACACATGGCCAACGTGACATCCAGCGAGTGCTGCATGTCGTGGTAAACCGTATCGCATTCTGCATAGCCGGCCATCTTACCGGTGAAGAGTCGTTCAAAATCCGTGAACGCCTGCGACACTGGCTCGAAGGAAAGATCGGGGTATACGCGGCGGAAGATGTCGCACACTTCGTTGCGCACATCATTCATTTGGCTTACCCGAATTTTGCCGGTTACATCGTATTCGCTACTGTCTGTGCTCACGGTGACTCGTTTGGGGGGAGGGGCAGAAAAATGATTGTTTCTTATATTGTTGGAGTCTAAAAAATCTCGCGGTCGAACGCGATAGGGAATGCCCTGTTGCAGGACAATATATGCAGAAAATTGCACACCAATGTTCGAAAGTGTGAACTCGCCCACAGTTCACAGAGCGCCGCGGACCGGCGATCCGCAGAAATGCTTGGAAATTGACCAGGTTTACGCGCAGCTTCAGGCGGCGTCTTCAATGCCTGAATGTCGCAACAATGCGTCAAGTGTGGGACGCCTGCCGCGGAAATTGACGAACGCTTGCATCGCGTCGATCGAGCCACCGATTTCAAGCACCGCCCGACGGAATCGTTGGCCCGTGTCGCTATCGAGAACGCCGCTTTCCTCAAACGCAGAGAACGCATCGGCTGACAGTACCTCGGCCCATTTGTAGCTGTAGTAGCCCGCCGCATAGCCCCCGCCAAAGACGTGGGCAAAACCGTTGGCAAAACGATTGTTATCGGTCACAGGTACGACCGCGACTTCGTCACGTACTTCTTGCAGTATGGTGCTCACGCTTTTGCCGTTGCCGTATTCGAGATGAATGCGCATGTCGAACAGCGCAAACTCAAGCTGCCGCACCATGTGCATGCCCGACTGAAAATCGCGGGTTCCGAGCAAACGCTCAAAGACGTCTTCAGGCAGTGGTTCGCCGGTTTCGAAGTGACCCGAAATCATGGGCAAAACCTCGTCGGTCCAGACGAAGTTCTCCATGAACTGACTGGGCAACTCGACCACATCCCACGGCACGCCGTTGATGCCGGAAATGCTCGGGTAGTCCACTTTGGTCAGCAGCAAATGTAGCGTATGGCCAAACTCGTGGAACAGCGTCACGATTTCGCCGTGCGTGAGCAGGCCCGGCTGCGTGCCTGAAGGTGGCATAAAGTTGCACACCAGATAGGCCACCGGCGTACGCAGGTCGTCGTCAAATCGTTTGCGCCCGATGCATTCGTCCATCCAGGCGCCGCCGCGTTTCCTGTCGCGCGCGTAGAGGTCGACAAAAAACTGCCCGAGCACTTCGCCATTGGCGTCGCGGACGGCGTAGAGCTCGACGCTCGGGTGCCAGGTCGCGCCGCTGGGTTGCTGCTCGATGGTGACGCCGTACAGGCGCTGCGTGACTTCGAACAGACCGGCCATTGCGCGGTCTACCGGGAAGTAGGGGCGCAGTTCCTCATCCGACACCTGAAACTTCTCTTTGAGCATTTTCTCGGAGTAGTAGGACACGTCCCACGGGTTGAGCTGCTTGCCGGCAAAGGTTTCCAGTTCCGAAAAATCGTCTTCCGCGATGCCGCGGGTTCGCTTGGCCAGATCACGCAGGAATTGCATGACCTCGTCCGTGGTCTCGGCCATTTTGGTTGCGAGCGAATAGGCCGCGTAGTTGGCAAAGCCCATTTGCCGGGCCAGTGCATGGCGCAGCTTCAGGATGCGCTCCATGATGGGGCCGTTATCGAACTGACCCGCTTGCGGCCCCTGATCGGATGCACGCGTGATCCAGGCGTCGTAGAAGGTTTTGCGCAGCGTTTCGTCGTGCGCATGGGCGAGCACGGCGAAATAAGACGGGAAGTCCAGGCCAAAGCGCCAGCCTTCCACGTCATGGTGTCTTGCTTCTTCCGCGGCCCGTGCGACGGCCTGTGATGGAATACCGCTAAGCTGCGCCTGGTCAGTGATGACGTGGGACCATGCGGTGGCCGTGTCCAGCAGATTCTCTTCAAATTTTGATTGCAGCGTGGACAGTTCGAGCATGGTCGAGCGGACTTCGTTGCGCGCGTCGTCGTCAAGATGGACGCCGGACAAGCGAAAGTCGCGCAGCGTATTGGTCATCAACTTGCGTTGCGCGTCATCAAACGTATCGCCCACGCGTTCATGCAGCGACTCGAACGCCTGATATAGCGCGCGGTTCTGACCCACTTCGGAGGCGTAGTCTGTCAGTTTGCCAAGGCAGGCGTTGTAGGCATCGCGCAGCTCGTCGTGATTGACGACGGCGTTGAGATGACTGACTGGCGACCATACGCGATCCAGCCGATGCTGCATGGATTCCATGGCCTCCACGAGTGACGACCAGGTATGCGCGTGCACGTCCTCGGTCAGCGCAGCAATACCGGCTCGGTTATCGGCCAGAACCTGATCGATTGCAGGCTCGACGTGGCGCGCCTTGATGGCGGCAAACGCGGGCAAGCCGACGGTATCGAGAAGAGGATTAGACATGTAGACAAACTCCCAGGACCGGGAAATTCAAGGCCGCCGACCATACCTTAAATTGGCCGCTGGATAAATCCGAAAAAATCGTTGCTGCAGCGCAAAAATACCGCTTGTATTGCCTGCGTGTTAGAGGCGGGACGTCATCATCAGCAGGATGAGCGTGGCCGAAAACACCACCCCCAGCGCCGATCCAGCTGCGGTGAGACGCAAGTTTCGCGTGAAAAACTGCTCGTGCTGAGCCGCCATCAAGAAGGGGCGCTTGTCCTGTGGCGCGCCGATTACGTTGACGCCGGGCTGAGCACTGGCCTGCCGATGCTCGCTCGCCACCTCCGCCCGGGCGGCTGTGCGCGCCCGCGTCCACTCGCTTTCATCAATCAGGCCATCACCGTTGGCATCGAAGCGCTTCAAAAGCGCCGGCTGATCGCGTTTCCACTGACGCAATTTCGCGATCAGTTCTTCCTCGTGATCCCAGTGGTCGATGCTATTAAATGTTCTGTACCAGCCAATAACGTACAGCGGGTCACCAACCTTGATGTAGCGTTCGAGATAGCGAAAGCGCGGTCCACCAGAGCGCATCCCCGAGTGGCCCGCGTTGGTGTGGCCGCCCGTACTGCGACGACTGTGCCCGGATGTCACCTGCGCACCCTCAGGGTCGACAATGCATACGCCGAGGGCGTCGCGCAGATAGAACAGCTCGTCGCTTTGTTCTGTGCCAACGCGGCG
The DNA here is from genome assembly GCA_964352435.1 of uncultured Gammaproteobacteria bacterium. Taxonomy (GTDB): domain Bacteria; phylum Pseudomonadota; class Gammaproteobacteria; order Steroidobacterales; family JBCCMA01; genus JBCCMA01. Next base: position 5,692 of record CAYGSQ010000174.1, read on the forward strand.
CCATTCGCCACCGCGTCTTTCGTGCGTGGTCAGTGACCACCATACGCAGGGATAGTGACTCATGGGCGTCTGGATCGTTGGCCCGTCCATCAGCTCCGCGCGACCAACGAGTTCCACATAGCCTTGATGCGCTGAGCGCGTGGGTGAGGTCGGTACATCTTCGATCATGCGCCACCAGCGAAGCAGCCGAAAAACGCTGCGCAAGCTGCCGACAAATAGCGTGGCTGGAAACGCTAAATAAAAGAGAAACGGCGCCCATGGCATATCGCCGAAGTGCTGCGCAAACGTGGCCGTGATGCCGTCGAGCACAGTCTAGCTGCCGAACAATTCCTTGACGTTCACATCGGTCAGCGCCTGTTCGTCAAATTCCAGCAGTGCCGAATCCTTGAACGTGAAAAAACGGGCAATGATCAGATCGGGAAATTGTGCGATTCGTATATTGTTGAGATTGACGGATTCGTTGTAAAACTCGCGACGATCGGCAATCGATTCTTCAAGCGACGTGATGCGCGCCTGCAAGTGTAAAAATGATTCGTTGGCCTTGAGCTCCGGGTACTGTTCAGCGAGTGCAAACAGGCTGCCAAGTCCCATGCGCAGCTGGCCTTCTGCTGCACCCAACGCACCCATATCGCCGTTCGACTGAGCGTTGGACACGCGCGAACGGGCTTCCATTACTTTTTGCAGTGTTTCCTGCTCGTAGCCCATGTACTGCTTGCAGGTCTCCACCAGCTTGGGGATTTCGTCGTGGCGCTGTCGCAGCAGGACGTCGATGTTCGCCCAGGCCTTTTTGACGTTCTCACGCAGCGTGACCAGCCCGTTATAAATGGTGACGCCGTAAGCAAATACAATGCCGACTACGGCCAGAAAAACCAGCAACTCAGTCATGATAATTCCTCTTCGTGGATGAATATCAGTATACACTGGGGGGCTGTAACTCGTTGTGAACTGACCATCAATTTGAACCGGAAACCGACATGACCGAATCCTATGATCTCATCGCCCTGGGCGGCGGCAGTGGTGGCCTGGCTTGCGCGCAACGTGCTGCGCAGTACGGTAAGCGCGCCGCCATCATTGAACCCAAACCGCTGGGTGGCACCTGTGTGAATGTTGGTTGCGTGCCCAAAAAAGTCATGTGGTACGCCGCCGATGTCGCGCACGCCGTGCACGATGCGAAGGGCTACGGTATTCAGGCCAGCCTCGACGGCGTCGACTGGCCCGCCCTGAAGGCAGACCGCGATGCCTATGTGAAACGTCTCAACGGCATCTACGAGCGCAATCTCGAGAAAAAAGGCGTGGAGTACATCGCGGGCCACGGACGGTTTGTTGACGCACACACTATCGAGATC
>CAYGSQ010000175.1:0-6956 GCA_964352435.1 uncultured Gammaproteobacteria bacterium
TTGCAATGCCAGCGAAGCCTACGGGACCCAGCGCCTCGCGCGTGCCACCGGTAATGACGGCCAGCGCGGCCGCGGCCGTCAGCAAGACCCACAAACCTTGCAGCGTCCAGGCCATCAGAAAGCGCAGTGGCTTCACTTTTATCTCATCAAAACGACTATCGACGCCAGCCTTCGAAATCCGCCTGAACAGGAAGCTTGCGAGGCGTATGGACCACACAAGCACCATCGCCGCGACCAACGTGGCGCGCAGATCGAGATTTCCGGACAATGTCACAGCGGCGATGATCGTGCCGATGTAGCTGATGCCACCAACGAGGTCGTAATAGTGTTCCGTTCTGGCTAGCGCCGACGGGATAAAAGCCAGCCAGTTGATAGCAAACGCAAGCGCGCCGCAAAATGCGAACACGGGTACAGCGCCGAAGCGGTCGCCGCCATCGCTGCCGGCAAAGCTCACTGCCGCACCGATCGCCGTCGCGATTGCGATCGCTGCCATGCTCTGTCCGCGGTTACTGTCTGCCATGATTCTCCAAGCGCTGGTTTGCGGCCGCCAGGACGTCCGCACTTCAAATGATAGCCGCCCACGGTATCCGTTTGCGTTCGGCGCTGTGTTTCAATTTGTTTCGATACGTATGTGAGGCGCCAAAGCTGAGGCGCTCATTATCACACATTTAGATCGTCGATCATCGTCGGCGCGATGCCCGACGTTAACGGTGCACCGAATAACATGGCCAAGTTTTTCTATTCTCTACGCCCGTCGCCGCGCAGGATTTCTGATCAGATAACCCAAAATATCGCGCTGAGCGCCAGGCACCGTAAACTCCGGTACGCCATGGAAGGACGTGTCACTGGCGACGAATCCGACAAGGCTATTGGGTTTGAATGGAATGCGCGTCACCTCGGTAAACCCGTCGAAACCATGATGCGGACCACCCGCACAGGTAAAAGACTTGTCATTTGGCACATAGAGAGCGGTACCTTCGTTGACGAGCGACAGGTCGCGCGGCAAATAAAACAGCAAAGACAGGACGCGATCGACGCTGTCGGTGTGAGGGCCAAGTTTATACCCGGCGCGATCTTTCATCAGCAGCGCTTCGGGAAACATCGGCGGCAATGCATCCAGCGGACGCCGAAACTCCGGCAACCAAGGTGCAAATTTCTGCATATTGACGTTGAGGAAATCAACGCTATGAAGCGCCTGCGCTATCAGACTCCAAAATGGCCGCTCCTGGCCGCTAAGCTTTTCAAGGCTCTGGTTATTGAATTGGAAAATGCTTCGCTCCGCGTACGCATCGCCGGACGTCAGACCCGCCGCATCAATCGGTGTATAGGCCTCTTCAGGAGGCAACTCACAGATCAAATACTTGTAAAACTCTTCGGGAAAAACATTCTCAATATAAAAGTAAGGCGTCGGCGTTTCCTGCACCGGCGCAGCGGCAATCTTGTTCACCACCTGGGAAAACGCCGCTTGCGCATGGCTGCTTCCTTCTTGCTCGGTGTACAGAGATTCGTACGCCGTCCAACCAGGGCGATAGAATATGACATTCCCAATGCCCGCGAACGGCCCACTGGGTTGCTGGGATTCGTTAACCTGCTGCTCGAAATAGCGAAACCCGAGAGCCGCCATTCTTTCAAATAGTTCTCGGTGCTCATCGAGATTGGGATTGAGTTCGATCAACACAGATCTAACGGCGGGATTCGCGAGTGTGTCCGCCATACCGTCAATGACTTTATGCTCGATACCGTCCACGTCAATCTTGATATGAGTGGGTACCGCCAGTGCCTCATCATCGATCAATCGGTCCAGCGTCGACACAACGCAACCCTGTACGTAACCCGATGGCCTGGGCTGCAGGTTGAAATCCAGCGATTCGCCAACGCTGTGGCAAGAGCCACCCTGCATGAAATCACTAAGGTAAAACGAATCGAGACCGCAAACATCCGATAGCGCAAGGCAATAGGAGGTAATCTTGTTACCCGCGTCGTTCATGTGGATGTTGCGATTTAGCAAGCTGTAGTTCTGGCTTTCCGGCTCGCATGCAATGACACTCACGTCACGCCCAACGGCAGCCAAAATTGAATACATGCCGACGTTTGCCCCGACATCGAGAAGCACGTCATCCTCACCCATACAGGAAAGCCAGCGCACAGTGTCCGGCTCCTTGGTAAATAACGTATCGACACGCCATTTCATATGGGTCGACGGCGTAAAATATTGCAGGTCCCTGCCCTCAAAGCGAATGACGCTGCTCGGAGCAATTTGCTCATATTGTTCCAAAGTCAGTGTTAGTTCTTGCGTCACGGTGCACTCCTCAAGCAGCAATGGATACGCTCTGCACGCGAATGCGTCCAAGCAATTTCTTCTCGCTAAGTGATCATGCAATTTGGGTGCCAGACGCGAGAAACGCCCCGTGCTGGCCTGCTGACGTGAACTACTGCGTGTTTCTTGCGACTGCCGCATATGCCAAGCGGCAAACCATTGCCGCCCGGCTGCAAAACACCGCCTGTCGTGCGTTGATCACGGATTGCCCAATGACCCGGTGGCCGAAGAAACCCGTGCTCAGATTCTCTGCTTGCAGGTCACGGCTCATAATCCCAGAGACGCGTCTGTGCACGCAACTACGTACCTGCGCTAATCCAGCAGACGCTCCGGCTAACGAGACAAAGCCCGACTCCGAGCCCGGACCAGGATGAGCATAGCAAAAGCGCCACACCAGGCCAGAAGTGCGTCGACACTCAAAAACAAAGGCGCGAGTGCAAGCGTCAATTCACCGTTAACAGCGGAGGCCAGCACCCCCGCCATCAGGCTACCAATAACGAACCACAGCGCACGTGGCCCTCGTGATGGCAGCGACATTGCGACTGCCGCAAACACGGCGCCAAAGACAGGTGGTAACAGCTCGTGCATGTTCTTCTCCAATTTTCTTGAGTGACTTGAGGCTAGCCCCAATAAGGTTTCGGTGCGTAGCGAAGAGATATCGATTCCGGTCGGCGCGGTTCTCGTGCATCAACATAGACGCAAATGAGCGTTCTTTCCGTCCACGCGCGATTGGCGAGACCCTCGATGGTGTGTTCGTGACTTTGAAAGCGACGACGTCCCTGCTTTGTCTCAAGAACAAACCCCGAAAAATCACCCCACCGGTCGTACAGCATCTCGACAATTTTCCCCTTGAACCGCAACCGTTTTGATTCATGCGGGCCACTGCCAGGCTTCCCGGGGACTGGACGCGGGCCGTTGGGCAGTCCATTGGGATGAGGTTTGACGGTCGTCGGGTCAGCGCCGAAGCCTCGTACTCGTTGGCCAACCTCGGTCACGTAGCGGCTAAACGGCAAGTACCAACGATCCGTGTTAGGAATTGTCCCCAGTATCCACCGCGCCAAAGACAACAACCGCATCTCGCCCTCAAACAAGAGCTCGCGTGACGAGATGGGAATACTGATCTGAAATGCACCCGTTGTTTCTTCCCAGATGACAAATCGGTTGGTCGTCGCCGTGGCATTGACCTGCGTCGGTCGGGTTGCGACCGAAAAAGTCCGAGCTGCATCTATAGAAGTATCGACGGAACCGCCAGGCTTTTTGCGCGCGCGGCCTCGATGCGTTAACTGTCGCACTACGGCACTGAAGCGCTGGCCCTTCTTGATGCCCGGGGGCAGGTCAAGCGTAAGCAGGCCGGCATGATTAACTTGCGCACCAACCGGTACGGGAATATACGACAGCCCTGCGGCCGGCACCTGGATCGTATGATTATCGATGCGAACCATGCCGTGCGCCCGGTATAGCCGTTTGGCCAAGTCCAACACCTGATCCGGTTGTGTGTCGGGCAAATAAACGCGTGCAACACTGCCAGGCGGCAAATTGCCCCAATCGATCATTAGTTCGTCATGGAAGCCCGCCGCCGCGTGTGCGGCAGGGGTGGGCAGCACTTCAAATGTATTGGGGATACGTCGCGACTCGACACCACCTGGATTGTCTGACTCAACCTGCGTGAGATTGCGCTGCGCCAGCTTGTCCGAGGTTGAAGGCGTTTGACCGTTTTGGATGACATCCGGGTCAAAGGCTATCTCTGCAACAAGGCACTGATGTGCGTTACGTGTCAGCGAGAGCACCGACTGGAGCGAGCCGCCAAACGGGCCGTCCCCGGTCGGGTTGAGCGGAAATACCGTCTGGCCCGGTTGGTTTACATCGACAATGCAGCCAAAGAATGACTCAACCTCAGCTCCCGTCGCGTCGTGTATCAGCGTGCGGACATTCGCCGGATCAGTTTGCGTGTTCATGCTCGCACTGGAGGTATCGATACGCTCATTGGCAAAGCACGGGATGGACAGAATGTTGTTGGATGCAAGACCGAGTAAGGGCGACGCCTGACCATTTAATGTGCCATCGGAAAATCGCCGATAGGTCGTGGCTGGATCGAACGCCAGGGAGACAGCGAGCGCAGGGAACAGTCTGAAGAACACGCGGGCAGACGGCGCGTCGTCTGTCAGCGCGCGATAGCGTACGCGTGCAATAGCGAAATTGAAGACGGCGGTACCTGAACTGTCGGTCTGGTAGAGCGCAATCTCATTGGCTGAGTTGGTCGGCAAGTCGTCATAATCCTCGCCAGCCGATCCGTCGTTGAGATTGCTCAGAGCCTGTGTGATGTAGCTGGACGCCGAAGAAAGTGAGCTGCCTCCAACAGTCGCACCAAATTTAGACTCGCCATTTTTTACCTGGAACACGCGCAAGTCGGTTGAAAGCCAATGGGTATCACCATCAACCTCGTAGGGGTTGGGCTCCTGTCGCAGCTCGAAAATCGCGTTGGCCGTCGCACCCCCGATCGATGCCGTCAAAGCCACGTTGACAAGCGCTGCCGTGAAATCTGAATCGTTGGTGATCGACACCGAATACAGCCAGGTAAACCGTTGCACAGTATTGGCCGGCAATGACGGTATTTGCGCCACGAGCTGCGATGGAGCTCCAATGTCGATACCGTTCAGCGTGGGTGCTGTCGCAAAGGCAGGGACGGTCGCCGGCGCGCCACTAAGATCACCTGCGGTGATCCCAAGTTCACTGGCGGTGAAGCCATCGACAACGACGTAAAGGGTCGTTCCGAGATTGAACGGGTTGGACTGTGCCAGCATTGCATTGACTTCGTCCTGGCCGAATGAACTACGGTCGAGTATGAAGTACGCCTGTTTGGGCACAACCGAAAGGCGTGAACTCCAAATTTCTTCCACGCCGTTGCGAAAGTCGGTCCAGCAGGGAAAAAATGTACCGTGGTTGCCTGACAACCCGTCGTAGTCGCCATAGCCGAAACCCTGAGCGTCGACCGCACTGCCGGTAGCATCGCTGGGGCTGGACGTAACCTGGACGGGATTGCTCCAGCTCTGGCCATCATCACTGGAGGTCTGATAGTAGACGTGGCTTTCGACGCGATCGCTATCGGCAACGGTGTCGTGATAGCTGACCACCACCAGACCATTGGATTCATCCACGCACAGGCGCGAGTGAAACTGGTCGTTGAGGCCAGCCTGGTCGTTGATTTTAGCTGGCGTCGACCAGGTAGTGCCGCCGTCCGTGGAGCGCATAAACCAGACGCGCGTCTTGCACGTCGAACTGGCGTTAGAGCCCGGCCCTCCTCCAGTCGTGCAACCTGCATCACCGCTCAGATCAGACCAGACGACATACACCATGTCTTTGGTCGCCGTTCGATAGGCCCCGGCTGAGGTATAAACGCGCAGACTTCGCGAGCTGGCGGATGGAATAGCCAACCGTCGCGTGGTGGCAAATGTGTTGGCAATTACCACGGGAGCCGTGAACGTGTTGCCGCCATCTACTGACTTCACAAACACGATATTGCCGCTGCCGTCTGCATCCGGCCAAAAAACAAAAACGTCGCCGTTGGCATTGGTGCGTACGTCAGCGCCAATGCCTACCGTCTGCGTCTCTGCACCACTGATCTGAACAGGGGCCGACCACGTGCCGCCTGCACCCGGAGTGCGACGTGAAAAAAATACGGGCGTACCGTTATGCCAAACACAGTAGACCTGATCCTTGAACGGCGATGTGGCGCTGTGGTCTACCCAGATGATTTGTCGGTCGGCGCCGGTTTGAGTACCAGAAACAGTCGCATCCACGTTCCACGTCGCACCTTGATCGGTTGAGTTGAATGCCAGCAGTCTAAGGTTGGTGGCGGAATCGACCGCGATGACGATTGACCAAGCAGTGCCGTCGGACGTCCAGTCCACTTCTGGATCTGATTGCGCAATATCACCGGCCTGCCCGGGAAGATTGTTGGTGGTCCACGTCGCGCCGCCGTTGGTTGAAACGAAGTGCGGCATGGTCGATGAATTGAGATCATTGGCCGCAGCTATCACCAGATCAGAATTGTAGTAATTGATGCGGATGTCGGATTCGCTGCGATCATTGCTGGATGCGCTGGAAATTCTGAGATCAGGCATGACATGCCTCCGCTAGAGTTTGAACAGTGGTTTGCCCCTTATTTTCGCGTCGATTTATTTTGGCGGGTTGTCGTCGGGCGCCGCCACGCACCACGGGTGATCTGGCTCGGCAATCATTCGCTTATAAAGTTGGGATAGAACTTCGGGATAAGCCGCGCCGGGGTTTCTTTCCGGCATCTCTATCTCAGGGTGTTGCTTGCGCCACAGGACGCGCAGCCATAGCGGTAGAGGTTGGTCGTCGTTGATCTCTTCGGTCGCCAAAACTTCGAAATCCTGATTCTGGCGAATCAGGGTCTCCAGACGGCTTCCTTTCGGCGCTTTCGCGCTTTTAATCTGAGTGGCGACCGTTGGACGCTTTCCGCTTGCCATCGTGTACTCCTTGCACTCGAGTCCGGTGCACAAGTCCTATTAATGCTGATCTAAGCGCTAACCGTTTGGCTCCCTACATACTTAAAGCAAGAGAACCGCAGCCCTTGGTAACACGATTTTTGTTCACTTACTTCAAAGCTTAGTACGAC
>CAYGSQ010000176.1:0-1550 GCA_964352435.1 uncultured Gammaproteobacteria bacterium
GGTTTCTTGCGCGCGCCGTTTAGTTTCGAGGCGACCGGCAGCGTGTTTATGACACTGTCCCAATTTGATCCGCCGCAGGTGTGCACGTTGCTTGCGCAGCTCGAACAGCAGGCCACCGAGTTTGTGCGTTCGTGCAAAACCACAGCGCCCATCCGTGCCGACTTCAAGGTGTACATGCGCTACGCCGGGCAGGGCTGGGAAATCCCCGTAACGTTGCCGCCCGAGGCCGTCAGCGCGCCCGATGCCGCCACCTATCAGGCGCTGTTTGAAGCGGCGTATACGTCGCTGTTCGGGCGCACGGTGGAGGGCATGGAAATTGAAACGACGGTTTGGGCTGTCAATGCCGCGACGCCAACGGAGACGGTCGAACGTGTTGTTCCCGTCGCGCCGTCAGCGCCCGCGACGATCGACGGAACACGTGCGCTGTTCGACCCGGCGCTTGGCCGAGAGGTTGAGGCCCGTCTCGTGTCGCGTGAGGCGATGGCGACCGGCCAGACGGTCGCCGGGCCGGCGGTCATCGTTGAAAGTGAAACCACCATCATCGTGCCATCAAGCCGCAGCGCCATACGCCAACCCGACGGCTGCATTGACGTGACGCCATGAGCCTGCGTCGCAACGCTGTTGCCCATCAGGTCATGTGGAATCGACTCATCTCTATCGTCGAGGAGCAGGCGCAGGCGCTAATTCGCACGGCGTTTTCAACCTCGGTACGCGAGGCGGGCGATTTGTCCGCTGGCGTGTACGACGAACGCGGCCGGATGATGGCGCAAGCGGTCACCGGCACGCCCGGTCATGTCAATGCCATGGCCGCAGCCGTCGGCCACTTTATTCGGCGTATCGGCCCTGATCAAATTTTTGAGGGCGATGTTTACATCACCAACGACCCGTGGGAGGGCACGGGCCACCTGCACGACATTACGGTGGTCAGCCCGTCTTTTTTTCACGGCAAGTTGGTCGGGTTTTTCGCGTGCACGGCGCACGTGGTGGATATTGGCGGGCGCGGTTTTGGTGCGGATGCGGCGTCTGTTTATGAAGAAGGTCTCTACATCCCCATCATGAAGTTGATGGAGCGTGGCGCAGTCGACAAGCCGTTTATACATCTGGTGCGCGGTAATGTGCGTGAGCCCGATCAACTGATTGGCGATATTTACGCACTGGCGACCTGCAATGAAATTGGCCACCGCCGACTCGTAACGATGATGGACGAGTTTGCGCTGGACCAACTCAATGATATTGCCGAGTTCATTTTCGAAAACTCGCGTCTGGCGACCATCGCGTGCATCGCGGCTTTGCCGCGGGCGCAGGCGGATGGCGAGATGACCATCGACGGCTACGATCGCCCAATTACTTTGCAGGTGCGTCTGGAGACCTGCGACGATCGCGTACTGTGCGATTTCACCGGCACATCAGGCGTCGATAAGAAGGGCATTAACGTGCCGCTGGTCTATACGCAGGCGTACGCTTGCTATGCGCTCAAGTGCGCGATCGCACCGCAGATCCCCAACAACCATGCGTCGCTGGCACCGTTTGTTGTAACGGCGCCCGAGAAC
>CAYGSQ010000176.1:1560-6947 GCA_964352435.1 uncultured Gammaproteobacteria bacterium
CCAGTTGCCTTGCGCCACGTGATCGGTCACATGCTGCCCGACGCGGTGTACGGCGCGCTGGACCAAATTTTGCCTGCGACCGTGCCCGCCGAGGGCGCGGGAACCCTGTGCAATTTTCAGGTGTCGCTGCGCCCCGTCGCTGCCCAGGGCGAGCGCGCCGAGGTGCTCACGTTCAATTCGGGTGGCGGCGGTGCGCGCCCCACACTCGATGGTATGAACGCCACCGCATTTCCATCGGGCGTCATGACCATGCCGGTCGAAGCCACTGAGCAAACCGGGCCGGTGATTATCTGGCGCAAGGAATTGCGCCCCGACAGTGGTGGCGTCGGTCAGTATCGCGGTGGACTGGGGCAGTACATGGAGATCGGGGCGATGGCCGGACACGAATTTGATTTCTCCGCCATGTTTGATCGGCTGCAGCATCCGGCTCGCGGGCGGCGCGGCGGTGGCACCGGTGCGCCGACGCGCATTGAACGTGAGGACGGCACGCCCATGCGCGGCAAGGGCAAGCAGTTTGTACCAGCAGGTGGGCGCGTCAATATGGCGTTTCCCGGTGGTGGTGGTTACGGTGCGCCCAGCGCTCGTGACCGTGCTCAGGTGCGGCGCGATTTGATGCGCGGTTACATCAGCGAACAGTCAGCGCGCGACGACTATGCTTTGCCAGAGCAAGACATTGAGGCCGTGCGCGACGCGCGGCGCAGGGGCGAAGACGTCGAATGAGTGGCAACGCCGTGCTCGAACGCGCGCAGCGTGAACACTACGACGTGGTCATTGTCGGGGGCGCGACGATTGGTTCGGCGATTGCCTGGTTCCTGACGGACAACCCGGATTTTGACGGCACCGTTCTGGTGGTTGAAAAAGATCCTACGTACGTGTTCTCTTCCACGACGCGCTCCAACAGCTGCATGCGTCAGCAGTTTTCCAACAAGACAAATATTCGCATGTCCCAATTCGGGGCTCGATTCGTGCGAGATTTTCGTGCGCGCCTGGGCGACGACCCGCGCGTGCCCGTGTTGCCGTTCCACACGTTCGGCTATTTGTATCTGGCGTGCAACGACGAGTTTGCTCAGGTGCTGCGTGAACGCTGCGCGCTGCAGCAGCAATGTGGCGCCGGCACGCAGTTGCTGTCGCCCGATCAACTCGCGCAGCGTTTCGATTTCTTCCAGCTCGATGACGTGGTGTTGGGCAGCTTCAACGAGCGCGACGAAGGCTACTTCGACAGCAACACGATGGTCGAATGGTGGCGGCGCAGCGCACGCGAACGTGGCGTCGAGTACATCGCCAATGAAGTGGTGGCGATGACGGCGTGTGCAGAAGGTATTGGAATTGCCAGCGTGACACTGGCCAGTGGCGAGAAGATTGCGTGTGGACAGGTCGTCAATGCGTCGGGGCCGCGCGCCGCGCGCACCGCGTCGATGGCGGGAATTGCTTTGTCCGTTGAGCCACGCAAGCGCTACACCTATGTGTTTGATGCGCAATCACCGCTCGACCGGGATCTGCCTTTGACGATTGACCCCAGCGGCGTACATGTCCGTACCGAGGGCCGTTACTATATGGCCGGTTGCCCGCCCGCGGACGATCCGGCGGTCGAATACGATGACTTCATTGAGGATCACCGCCTGTGGGAAGACAAAGTCTGGCCCGCACTCGCTACGCGCATCCCGCAGTTTGAGGCGATCAAAGTGATCAATTCGTGGGTGGGCCACTACGCTGTTAATCCACTCGATCACAACGCGATTCTCGGGTCGCACCCCGGCATGCAAAATTTTGTGTTTGCTTGCGGGTTTTCAGGTCACGGCACGCAACACTCGCCCGCCGTTGGGCGCGGTATCGCCGAGTTGATTACCTATGGCGAGTATAGAACGCTCGATCTGAGCGAGTTTTCATATCAACGGCTGCTGGAAAATCGCCCCATCGTTGAGCTGGCGGTCATCTGATCGCCCGCCGGGCAGGGCATACGGCGCAGGCTAAGCTCGACTCGGCGTTTTTCCCGGCACTCTGGCACTGATCGCGCCCGCGTTCTGTGTATCATTGCCGCTTGATTCCGCCAAAGAGAGTTGCCCACCATGCCTCGTCCCGCTCTGATTATCGGCCTGCTGGCGTTGTCCTGCTCCGCTGCCGCGCAATACGAAACACTTCCGTTCGACGTCGCCGACGTCGCGACTTTTAATGAGCCGTGGGCGATGACGTTTTTGCCCGATGGCCGCATGTTGGTCACGGAGAAACGCGGGCGGCTATTTGTTGTAACCCAGGACGGTGAAGTGTCGCGTCCGGTCGAGGATGTGCCTGACGTTGCGTACCGCGGTCAGGGTGGCTTGGGAGACGTCATCCTGCATCCGGACTATGCGAACAACGGCATTATCTATTTGAGCTACGCCGAATCCGGTGCCGGCGCGACGCGCGGCGCGGCGGTCGCACGCGGGCGTTTGGATCTGAGCAATTCGCGGACGCTTGTGCTGCGCGATGTCGATGTTATCTGGCGCCAGATTCCGAAAGTGACGGACGACGGACACTACGGACACCGCATGGCGTTCGACAAGGACGGCTTTTTGTTCATCACGTCGGGCGAGCGTCAGAAGTTTGATCCGGCGCAACACATGACGGGCAATCTTGGAAAAATTGTACGGTTACACGACGACGGGTCGGTGCCCGACGATAATCCGTTTGCTGAGCGTGGCGACGTGGCGGCACAAATCTGGTCGTTGGGTCATCGCAACCCCTTGGGGATCGCATTCGATGCAAAAGGCCGACTCTGGAACAGCGAAATGGGCCCGCTGCACGGCGACGAACTCAACCTGGTGCAGCCGGGCAAAAACTACGGCTATCCGCTTGTGTCCAACGGAGATCACTACGACGGCGAAGAGATTCCCGATCATGACACGCGGCCGGAACTGGAAGCGCCCAAGACCTATTGGATTCCCAGCATCGCGCCCGCCAGCCTGATGTTTTACGACGGCGACATGTTTTCGGATTGGCGCGGATCGGCATTCATTGCGGGCCTGGCGTCACGCGCCATTGTTCGCGTCACCATTGATGGCGAGTCTGCAAAAGAGGCTGAGCGTTTCGACATGAAAGCGCGCATCCGTGAAGTGGAACAAGGCCCCGATGGCGCACTGTGGGTGCTTGAAGACAACGACGGTGGCCGTTTGCTCAAGCTGACGAGTCGCTAGCCCAGGCATCCCAGTAAGGATGACCGCCGAAGCGCTCAACCATGAAGTCGATCAGCAGACGGGCGCGTTTGGGCAGATAGCGATTGCGCGGGTAGATGAAAAAAGCGTCCTGGCTTGGCAGCGCACAGTCGGCCAGCACACGCACCAATGCGCCGCGCTCCAGTGATTGCGCGGCAATAAACGTAGGCAGCATGACAATGCCATGGCCTGCGCAGGCCATATGCAAGAGAAAGTCACCGTTGTTGGCCACAATGCGCGTCGCCATATTGGGCGTGTGGCGCGTGCCGCGACGGTCGGTGATCGACCACGGGCCGCTGGTGCCGCCCGCGTATTTCAACACGGAATGCGCATCCAGATCTTGCGGCGTTGCGGGTGTGCCGTGACGCGCCAGATAGTCAGCACTGGCCGCCAGCACATGCTGCGATTCGAATAATTTGCGCGCCTGCGTGGTCGCGCCGTGCAGCGGGCCGATGCGCAGTGCCAGATCAAACCCCTCTTCAACAATGTCGACCTGTCGGTCTGAAAAATCGAGCGTGATCGTGAGCTGTGGATGACGTTGAATGAATTCGTCGATGGCGGGCGTTAAGTGCAGCAGTCCAAACGATAGCGGGACCGCTAGCCGCAAGCGACCGGTCACCGCGCATTCGTCGTCCTGCAATTCGCTGTTGATCTCGTCGACCTCGTCGACCAGTTTCAACACTTGCTGGTAATAACTTTGGCCCGCATCCGTCAGACTGGAGGTGCGCGTGGTGCGCTGGATCAGACGGGAGCCCAGACGTTTTTCCAGCTCGCTGAGGCGGCGGCTGACGGCAGATTTTGCCAGTCCCAGTTGCTGTGCTGCGCGGCCTATACCGCCAGCCTCAACCACCCGAATGAAAACCTGCATGTCTTCAAGCTGGCCCATAACTTTTATTCCCTAATGTTCGAATAATTAGAACAATGATTTGCAATATTCCCGGTTTATTGTCGATAGATCAACAGTTAGTCTGGGCACCATGAAGTTGGCGATGGGTGGCAATCCGTCCACCGCCCTAATTCGAGGAGTATCGACATGACGACAGAAAGAAATATTGTGGCCCGCCACGAGGGCCAGCGCGCCACTGACGGCGCCGGCGTCAAGCTGACGCGCATCATCGGCACGCCGCAATTGAATTTGCACGATCCGTTTCTATTGCTGGACGCGTTTGAGTCAGATCGGCCGGAGGACTACATCGGTGGATTTCCAAGCCACCCGCATCGCGGATTTGAGACGGTGACCTACCTGCTGGCGGGACAAATGCGGCACCAGGACAGCGCCGGCAATGAAGGCGTAATTAAGCCTGGCGGTGTGCAATGGATGACCGCGGGCAAAGGCATCGTTCACTCCGAAATGCCGGAGCAGATCGACGGTCTTTTGATGGGCTTTCAGTTGTGGGTCAACTTGCCGAGCCACGCGAAGATGGGCGAGCCCGCTTATCAGGAGTTTGCACCGGAAGAGGTGGCACTCGAGCACTGGGACAGTGGTACGCAGGTGCGGGTGATCGCCGGGCGTACGGACCGTGGTACGCAAGGCCCGGTGCGTAACGACTACGTGTCGCCCACCTACCTGGACGTGCAGCTAAAGGCAGGCGATCGGTTTGAACAAGCGCTGGCGGCGACGGATAACGCGTTCCTTTATCTGGTATCAGGTGAGGTCAACGTAGGTCCTTCAAGCCAGTCTGTGGCGGGCCGTGAACTGGTGTTGCTCGGTGCAGGCGATGTGGTTGCTGTGGAGGCCACACGGGACAGCCGTTTCCTGCTCATCGCCGGACAGCCGTTGAACGAACCGGTGGCGCGTGGCGGACCGTTCGTAATGAATACCAAGGCGCAAGTGCAGCAGGCGTTCGAAGATTTTCGCAACAACCGATTTTAGACGGAGGTAAATGACATGGGACTATTAGTAGACGGACAGTGGCACACCGATTGGTACGACACCAAGTCAACGGGTGGCCGTTTTGTACGCAAGGCTTCCAACTTCCGTAACTGGATCACACCCGATGGCAGCGCCGGCCCCTCCGGGGTCGGTGGTTTTAACGCGGAGCCGGGCCGCTATCACTTGTATGTGTCGATGGCCTGCCCCTGGGCGCACCGGACGCTGATTTTTCGTGCGTTGAAGGGGCTGGAGAGCATGATCTCGGTGTCCGTGGTCAACGCCTTTATGGGCGAACATGGCTGGACGTTTGATGGAGGGGACGACGT
>CAYGSQ010000177.1:0-6428 GCA_964352435.1 uncultured Gammaproteobacteria bacterium
GGTCCCACCAGTCCTGCGCGAGCGCGTCGAATTTGGCCACCTCGTCGGCATCGACGTTGTGCGGGGCGTGATTTGTGTCGGTTTCGGTATTCATTGCGCTGGCATTGTCCACTAATTTGCGCGGCTTCGCAGCGCCTGTTTGTGTCGACTTGTCACCCACGCCATGGCGGGCGCTGCGACAGGCTCGTTTAAGGGTGGCTGGAGGACGCGCAAGTGGCCTGTTTTTCCGTCGGTTTTTGGCTATTTTGAGGTGCGCGAATGACCGCTTCTGTGGTATCATTTTGCGGTCAAAAACGGGCGCCAATGGGAATCCTTTCAGCGCACTTTTTCGACCCGGCGGGTGACGCGCATTTTGAGTACCGGGGCGCGCGCGTCACACACCGCACTTGACCGTTTTTTTTGTCTCCCAGCAGCGCACAGGTCGCTGCGCGGGAGTGCTTTGACGGGCGTTTTTGTGGCGCACCCGGCGCCAGTTTGTACAGTATGCGGATAGACCATGACCGATTCGGAACGTGAAATTATCCAGGTTCGCCTGGAAGACGAGATGAAGCAGTCGTACCTCGATTACGCGATGAGCGTGATCGTAGGGCGCGCATTGCCCGATGTGCGGGATGGTCTCAAACCGGTGCACCGTCGTGTTCTCTACGCCATGCGTGTGTTGGCCAACGACTACAACAAACCCTACAAAAAGTCCGCCCGCGTGGTCGGCGACGTCATCGGCAAGTATCACCCCCACGGCGACTCAGCCGTTTACGACTCCATTGTGCGCATGGCGCAGCCGTTTTCGATGCGCTACATGCTGGTGGACGGGCAGGGCAACTTCGGCTCGGTTGACGGCGATCCGCCTGCGGCCATGCGTTATACCGAAGTGCGTATGTCCAAGATCGCACATGAATTACTGGCCGACCTCGACAAGTCGACGGTCGACTTTGTCCCGAACTACGACGACAAGGAAACAGAGCCTGCGGTAATGCCAACGCGCATTCCCAATCTGCTGATCAATGGCTCTGCCGGTATCGCTGTTGGCATGGCGACCAATATTCCGCCGCACAATTTGGGCGAGGTCATTGACGCGTGCGCCATGCTGCTCGATGCGCCGGACAGTACAGTTTCTGATTTGATGAGCGTTTTGCCGGGCCCTGACTTCCCGACGGCGGGCTTTATCAACGGCGCCGCAGGTATCCGACAGGCGTATGAGACGGGCCGTGGTCGTATTTATGTCCGCGCGCGCTCGCACACAGAAGAGCGCTCCAAAGACAAGCACGCGCTGATTGTCACTGAGTTGCCGTTTCAGGTAAACAAGGCGCGTTTGCTCGAAAAAATTGCCGAGCTGGTGCGCGAAAAACGGATCGAAGGTATCTCAGATTTGCGCGACGAGTCTGACAAAGACGGCATGCGCATGGTGATCGAACTCAAGCGTGGCGAAAACACCGACGTCGTACTCAACAATTTGTACAAACAGACCATGTTGCAGACCGTGTTTGGCATCAACATGGTGGCGCTGACAGAAGGTCAGCCGCGGGTTATGAATCTCAAAGAGATTCTTGCGGCGTTTATCCGCCATCGCCGGGAAGTCGTTACGCGCCGCACCATTCACGATCTGTCCAAGGCGCGTGCGCGTGCTCACGTGTTGGAAGGTCTGGCTGTTGCGTTGGCCAACATCGACGAGATGATTGAGCTGATCAAGCGTTCGAGTACGCCGGCTGAAGCGCGTCAGGGGCTCATGTCGCGGCGCTGGCAGCCGGGCCTGGTCAGCGATCTTCTGGCGCGCGCTGGTGCGACCGCAACCAAGCCTGAAGATGTGCCGGGTGACTGGGGTTTGCTGGACGGTGAATACCAGCTGTCCGATGTCCAGGCCAAAGCCATTCTGGATATGCAGCTACATCGCCTTACCGGCCTTGAGCAAGAAAAAATCGGCAACGAATACAAAGGCATACTGGTAACTATTGAGGATCTACTTGACATCTTGTCGAGCCGCGAACGCCTCACCAGTGTCATCCGTGACGAGCTCGCGGCCTGCCGCAACGACTACGCTGATGACCGTCGTACCGAGATCTCCCACGACCACTCCGATCTGACTGACGAAGACCTCATTCCTGAAGAAGATGTGGTGGTCACGTTCTCACACGCAGGCTATGCGAAAGCACAGCCGCTCGATTCGTACCAGGCGCAAAAGCGCGGCGGTCGGGGCAAGAGCGCGACGTCGGTCAAAGATGAAGACTTTATCGACCAGTTGTTCGTGGCCAACACGCACGACACACTGCTGTGTTTCACCAGCCTGGGTAAGGCGTACTGGCTCAAGGTCTATCAATTGCCGCATGCCGGGCGCGGTGCGCGTGGCAAGCCGATCGTCAATCTGCTGTCGCTGGAAGAAGGCGAGCGGATCAACGCCGTGCTGCCCGTGCGCGAATACGAAGAAGACAAATACATTTTCATGGTCACGAGCCAGGGCACGGTCAAAAAGACACCGCTCAGCGCGTTCTCACGGCCGCGGACCAACGGCATTATCGCGCTTGGTTTGCACGACGACGACTATCTTGTCAGCGCCGAGCTTACCGACGGCGACCACGAAGTATTCTTGTTTGCGACCACCGGTAAAGCCATCCGCTTCCACGAGTCTGATGTGCGCCCAATGGGCCGTACAGCGGCGGGTGTGCGTGGCATTCGCTTGCCTGACGGTGCGCGGGTTGTCGCGCAGATAGCAGTACCTGCAGCGGCCGATCACGCGGCGGACGATGCGCCACTGATTTTGACGGCGACGGCTAACGGTTACGGTAAACGCACGGCCATTACCGAGTACAGCGTGCAAGGCCGCGGCGGTCAGGGTGTCATCGGCATTCAGACGTCAGAGCGCAATGGTGAACTTGTTGGTGCATTGCTGGTGGGGCCTGAAGATCAAATCATGATGATTACCAGTGCGGGTGTACTTGTGCGTACGCCGGTTATTGATGTTTCGGTTATTGGGCGCAATACGCAGGGCGTTCGTTTGATCAAGCCTCAGAAAGACGACGCGCTTGTCGGTCTTGCTCGTTTGCAGGGACTTGAAGACGAAGAAGAAGGCGAAGAGTTGGGTGACGATTCGGTGGATGCAGCTGACGGAGAGGGTGACGGCGACGACTAGCGGTCGTAGCGTCAACTGCACAGCTCGCCATGCGCGTCTTCAATTTTAGCGCCGGTCCGGCGGTACTCCCCGAGCCGGTTCTACAAAAAATCCGCGACGATTTGCCCGACTGGGCAGGCACCGGCATGGCGATCATGGAGGTCAGCCATCGCAGCCCCGAATTCGTTGAAGTAGCAGAACGTGCTGAGCACAATCTGCGTCAGCTTCTCAACGTGCCGTCTAACTATCGCGTTTTGTTTTTGCAAGGCGGAGCCACCGCGCAGTTTGCGGCGGTGCCGCTCAATCTCAGCGCGCCCGGTGCACATGCCGACTATTTGGTGACGGGGGCCTGGGGCGTCAAAGCGGTCACGGCGGCTCGGCCATTCATCGAGCCACACACGGCGGCCGATGCAGCAGGCAGTCACTACACACGCATTCCCGATGCCTCAACCTGGCAGCTTCATGCCGACGCGGCGTACGTGCATTACACGCCCAACGAGACTATCGGCGGTGTCGAATACGACGTCATTCCAGAGGTAGGCGACGTGCCACTCGTTGCGGATATGTCGTCCAGCATTTTGTCGCGCCCCGTCGACGTCAGTCGCTTCGGTGTCATCTATGCCGGTGCCCAGAAGAATATTGGGCCCGCCGGCCTGACCCTGGTGATCGTGCGCGACGATTTGCTCGACCGAGCGCGCCCGGACACGCCATCCGTCTTGCATTACAAAACAATGGCGGAGACCGGCTCCATGTCGAACACGCCACCAACCTTTACCTGGTACGTGGCCGGATTGGTATTTGAGTGGTTGTTAGCCCAGGGCGGCCTCGAGCATATCAAGCAGCGCAACGAGGCGAAGCAAGCCGCGCTCTATCGCGCCATTGATGAGAGCGATTTTTATTCGAATCCCGTGTTCCCGGCGCATCGCTCTTGGATGAACGTGCCGTTTACGTTGGCGGACCCGGACCTCGATGCACTGTTTTTGAGCAAAGCCGGCGAACACGGCATGACTAACCTCAAAGGCCATCGTTCGGCAGGCGGCATGCGGGCCAGTCTTTATAATGCGATGCCGCGCGCGGGTGTCGATACCCTAATTGCGTTTATGCGCGATTTCGAGCGCCAGCACGCATGATGTACGGCGCCAGCCGCTGTACACTAACGCCATGACAGACCTCAAGAAAATCCGCGACAAGATCGACGGACTCGATCAACAGATCCAGTCGCTCATTAGCGAGCGCGCCAAGATCGCGCAATCCGTTGGCCAAACCAAACGCGCAGGCGCTGAGCCCGGCGAATACTACCGTCCCGAGCGCGAGGCGCAGGTGTTACGGGGTGTGATTGCGCGCAACGATGGCCCATTGCGTGACGAAGAAATCGTGCGCCTGTTTCGCGAAATCATGTCCGCGTGCCTGGCGCAGCAAGAGCCGTTAAAGGTGGCTTTCCTGGGTCCGGAGGGCACCTTTACCCAGGCCGCGGTACTCAAACATTTCGGTCACTCTGTGCGTGCAATTGCGCTGTCCACGATGGAAGAGGTTTTTGCCGAAATTGAAAGTGGCGTGGCCGATTTCGGCATCGTGCCGATTGAAAATTCCGCTGAGGGTACGGTGACCAACACGTTCGACATGTTCGTGTCGTCGTCGTTGCATATCTGCGGCGAGGTCGAGTTGCGTATCGAGCAACATATGATGTCACGTGTCGCGAGTCTGGATAAGGTCACGCGCATTTATGCGCACGGTCAGTCACTGTCACAGTGTCGCGGGTGGCTTAAAGATAACCTTCCTGGTGTCGACTGCGTGTCGGTCAACAGTAATGCTGGCGCGGCCCGGCGAGCACGGGAAGAGCCGGGCGCCGCGGCCATTGCCGCCCAGGCGGCCGCCGATGTCTATGGCCTGAACGTACTGGTGCACAACATCGAAGACCGTGCTGACAATACCACGCGCTTCCTGGTGCTTGGGCGCGAGGTCTTTACACCCAGCGGGCGCGACAAAACCTCGCTCCTGTTGTCGTCGTCGCACAAGCCCGGCGCATTGCAGGCCTTGCTTTACACGCTGTCGACCCATGACATCAACATGACGCGCATTGAGTCGCGACCGGCGCGCCGCGGCGAGCAGGAGTTCGTGTTCTTTGTTGATGTGGAAGGGCATGCAGACGACGCGACCGTGTCGGGTGCTTTGTCCGACCTCGAGAAAGAGGGTTATCTGATGCGACTGTTGGGTTCGTATCCGCGAGCGGTGCTTTGATGTCTGATATGCAGCGCTTTCACATTACACCGGGTGGCGCGTTGCGCGGCACCGTGCGGGTCCCTGGCGACAAGTCCATTTCGCATCGCAGTTTCATGTTTTCCGCAATCGCCAACGGGGTGAGTGAAATTGAAGATGCCCTGGAGAGTGAAGACTGTCTGGCGACCCGCGACGCGTTGATCGCGTTGGGGGTGCCGATTGAACGCCTCGGCAAAGGTCACTATCGCGTTACCGGGTTGTCCGCACTGATAAGTCCGCAGATGCCTATTGATTGTGGAAATTCCGGCACGGGCATGCGCTTGCTCGCCGGTCTTTTGGTCGGGCAAAACGTCGCGGCGACACTGATCGGCGATCATTCGCTAATGGGCCGTCCAATGCGACGTATTGCGGATCCGCTGGGCACTATGGGTGCGAACGTGACCACCGAAGACGACGGTTGTCCGCCGCTGGTTATCGGCACAAGCGATCAGCTGAAACCGGGGACTCATGACCTGAAGATCGCCAGTGCCCAAGTAAAGTCCGCCATTCTTTTGGCGGCCCTTGGCGCACGTGGCGTCACCTGCGTGACCGAACCGGTGCGCTCACGCGATCACACGGAGCGACTGTTGCCCGCGTTTGGCGTTGAGGTGAGCGTCGACGGACTGACCGTGTCACTAAACGGTCCACAGTCATTGACGGCCTGCAATGTGCGGGTACCGGCAGATCCGTCCTCGGCGGCGTTCTTCGCTGTCGCGGCCACGCTCGCGCCGGGCAGCGATGTGACGCTTTCGCAGGTTGGCATGAATGAGACGCGCACGGGCTTTATCGACATCCTCGATCGCATGGGGGCGAATATTGAGCGTCTTAATCAAGGTCAGGTAGGCGATGAGCCCGTCTGTGATTTGCGCATCCGTTCGGCCTCGCTAAAAGGTATCGACGTACCGCTGGCATGGGTGGCGCGCTCGATCGACGAATTTCCCGTGTTGTTTGTGGCCGCCGCCGCGGCCACCGGGGTCACGCGTGTGCGCGGGGCGAAAGAACTCCGGGTCAAGGAAACGGATCGACTGGGCGTCATGGCAAGCGGACTTGAGCGGCTTGGCATTACGACGGC
>CAYGSQ010000177.1:6438-6933 GCA_964352435.1 uncultured Gammaproteobacteria bacterium
GGATTGACGTGCACGGTGGTCGCTTCGATGGCGGGCAGGTCGTCAGTGGTGGCGATCATCGTATTGCTATGGCGTTTGCCGCGGCCGGTCTGATCGCTAGTCAGGCGGTGACAGTGGAGGACACAGCAAATGTGGCAACGTCTTTTCCAGGGTTTGCGGCGCTGGCGAAAAGCATTGGTTGGGCGGTTGATGAGCGCTGATCACAACGCATGCGTTGCGATAGTCGCGATTGACGGACCAAGCGGCGCGGGCAAAGGCACGGTTGCACGCGAGGTCGCCAATCGAATGGGTTGGAATCTTCTGGATTCCGGCGCGCTATATCGTTTGGTTGGGCTTGCCGCAAAGCTTGAGAGCGTCGATTTTGACGATGCCGATGCGCTGGTCGCGATTGTCGAACGAAGTGTGATCGCTTTTTCGTCAACGGCGCAGGGCGACGAATGCATCGAACTGAACGGGCAGGTCGTGACGGATCAGATTCGCACCTAGCAGTGCGGT
>CAYGSQ010000178.1:0-3782 GCA_964352435.1 uncultured Gammaproteobacteria bacterium
CGAGGCAGGACAAGTTCACGTGAATGGTCCCACGATTCACGATCAGCCGCAGGTTGCATTCGGCGGTGTGAAAGCAAGCGGCTACGGTCGATTTAACGGAATCGAAGCTATCGACGAGTTTACCGACACGCGCGTAATGACCATCCGGAGCCTGCCGGCTCACTATCCGATTTAGAGAATTTATGTACGATCTAAGAAGAGAAAACTGGGTCTACGGTGGTGCGTTCATCGCTTGCCTTGCGGTAGCAGCCATCATTCGTTTCATCGTCTGGAGCAGTGCGCCCGACGACTGCTCACTTGAGAGCTATGGCGCTGATGCAGCACAAGCCTGGAACAACAATGGGCGGCTTGCACACACCGCGTGCTACCAGAAACTGTTTCGAAGTCACTCGGACCTTGAAATCAGCCAGCAGGCAGCACGCGATATGGAAGCCATTCTTGCGGCCGAGCACCCACGCGTTGGATACAAAATCGGCGGACATGATCCGTCAATGTGGGACAAGATTGGTCTGCCGGGACCAATGTTTGCGCCAATCTACGGAGAAGGCGCGTTCTTCGAAAGCGGCGACGTCGTGCCGTTGAATGGTCAGGCAATGAACTACGAGCCGGATTTGTTATTTCGGATCGGCGACGAGCGAATCAATGAGGCGACGACGGTCGAGGAGGCGATGCGCTACGTCGATCGAGTTTATGCGTTCATCGAATTGCCCTTGCTGATGGGCGATCCAGAGGAAATTCAGGACGGCCTCCCGTTCCCGTTCCTGATGCAGGCCATGATGCTTGGCGGCCGCTACGGCGTCATCGGCGAGTACATCGAAACCGCCGACGATCCGAATATTTTCGAGAACCTGGCAAACATGACGGTCATCTCCGCGAACCCGGATGGCACCGAGCGCAGTATGTTCCAGGTAGCGGTTACAGATTCGGTTCACCCTGTGATCGTGACTTTGCAAGTTGCGGACGCGCTGAAGAAGCGGGGTGAATCACTACAAGTGGGAGACGTCATCAGCGTCGGCGCCATGATGGAAGAGTTCATCGATCCTGCCGTAGCGTACGACGGTTTGCGTCACGTTCACTATTATATAGGCGACCAGGTGATTTCTGTGTCAGCTGGAATCAGGGAGTAATACGATGGCAAACCTGCTCGCGCATACGACATTGCCCCGAATGGCGAAAAATAATCTTCTGTTCTTGCTTACGATACCGCTGACGTTTGTTTTCCTGATGGCGTCACGTATGAAACTCACTGCGAACTTCATGATGATCATGGGATTTGACGGGTACGGCTACCCGATCGCATTCATGTTCTTCATTGGCTTTGCGGAGCTCTTCGGTGCTATTTCCCTGTGGCTGAAACGCTGGGCCCTGATGGGGTCGATGGGCCTGTCCGTGATTCTGCTGGGTGCCAGCTTTACGCATTTTATTAATGATGACCCAATGAAGTTTGCGGGGCCAGCTTATGTGCTGACTCCGATCATGCTGTTGGTGACTTTTTATCACTGGCGCGCGGCGAAGAGCGAGAGCACTGGTGGCTGAATCAATGCGTACACAAGTTGCGATCATCGGTGGTGGTCCGGCCGGACTACTGCTGTCCCAACGACTGCACCGCGCGGGTGTCGACAGCATCGTGCTGGAGCGACAGTCGCGCGAACACGTTCTTGGCCGTATTCGTGCTGGCGTCCTCGAGTGGGGAACCGTCGAGGTATTGCGCGACGCCGGGGTGGGTGAGCGGATGGACGCGGAAGGTCACGTCCATGACGGCACTGGAATAGCGTGGGCCGGCAAGAATTTGCTGACGATCGATACGCGCAAATATACGGGCAAGCCGATGATGGCGTATGGACAGACGGCGATAACCGAGGACCTGTATGCGGCTCGCGATGCAATGGGCGGCGTCGTCATAGACCAGGCGGCGGACGTCGCGCTGCACGCTATCGATTCGAACGCGCCGTATGTCACCTTTGTCAAAGACGACACGCAGGTACGAGTAGACTGCGATTTCATTGCCGGGTGTGATGGGTTTCATGGCGTTAGTCGGCGCTCGATCCCCGAAGATTCCCGACGCGAATTCGAGCGTGCGTATCCGTTTGGGTGGCTGGGCGTGATGTCCGAGACGCCGCCGCTTGAGGATATTGTGTACGCGTCCCACGAACGAGGGTTTGCGTTGGCCTCGCAGCGCAATCCGGTGCTGAGTCGCTATTACATTCAGTGTCCACTGGATACGGATATTGACGATTGGCCTGACGATCGATTTTGGAAAGAGCTAAAGGCCCGCTATCCCGCCGACATTGCAGACCAAATTGTCACCGGCCCTTCGATTGAGAAGTCGATCGCTCCGTTACGAAGCTTTGTCAGTGAGCCAATGAGCTACGGTCGCCTGTACCTCGCGGGCGACGCAGCACATATCGTGCCGCCGACCGGCGCCAAGGGGCTTAATCTTGCCGTCTCTGACGTCCACTATCTGTCGCGTGGATTGATCGATTTTTATGACAACAATAACGAAGGTTTGTTGTCGGGCTATTCGGAAACGGCGCTTCGGCGAGTTTGGGGCGCGGTGCGACTATCGTGGTTCCTGACAAACCTGCTGCACAGGTTTCCGGACCAGAACGATTTCGACTTGCGAATGCAGGAGAATGAGCTCGAGTATCTTGCCAGCTCTGAGCTGGCAATGAAAAACCTTTGCGAGCAATACGTCGGCTTGCCGTTCGAGTACTAGCAACGGTTCAGGCTCTCGATCTGCAGCGAGTCCATAGGGGCAGTTGATCAGGCGGTTGCGGTTTGCAGTATCCGTCTATCGCAATTCGTGAAGTCTCATCCGAGTCATGGATATTTTGGAGAACTTGGAGTCAAGCATGAAAGTTGTACTCGCAGGAGCCGGCGCATTCGGCAAGAAACATCTCGATGGCATCAAGAACATTGATGGGGTCGAATGCGTATCGGTCGTTGGCCGGACGCTTGAGCCGACACAGGACGTTGCAGCCGCGTACGGCATTCCACATGCCTGTACGGATCTAGCACAAGCGCTCCAGCAGCCGGGCGTTGATGCGGCGATTCTCGCTACGCCGACGCAAATGCACGCATCGCAGGCGATTCAATGTATGGACGCCGGCAAGCACGTGCAGGTGGAAATTCCGCTGGCGGATTCGCTTGCGGACGCCGAGGCGGTTGTTGCAAAACAGAAGGAGACCGGGTTGATTGCGATGTGCGGTCATACGCGTCGCTTCAACCCATCGCACCAGTGGGTGCACAACAAGATCAAGGCGGGCGAGCTCAATATCCAGCAGATGGATGTGCAAACCTACTTTTTTCGACGCAAGAACATCAACGCGGCCGGCGAACCGCGTTCATGGACCGATCATTTGCTTTGGCACCATGCCGCCCACACGGTCGACCTGTTCGCCTATCAGGCCGGTGAAAAGATTGTGCAGGTAAATGGAATGGAAGGTCCCCGGCATCCTGAGCTCGGCATCGCGATGGACATGTCGATCCAGATGAAAACACAAAGCGGCAAGATCTGTACTCTGTCATTATCATTTAACAACGATGGTCCGTTGGGTACCTTCTTTCGTTATATTGGCGATACTGGAACGTATATCGCTCGTTATGATGACCTGGTTGACGGCAATGAGCAGCCGATCGATGTTTCCAATGTCGATGTCGCAATGAACGGCATCGAGCTCCAGGATCGAGAGTTTTTCGCCGCGATCGCTGAAGGGCGCGAACCCAACTCGTCTGTCGGTCAGGTCATCGATTGCTACCGCGCCCTGCACGATGTCGAGCAG
>CAYGSQ010000178.1:3792-4499 GCA_964352435.1 uncultured Gammaproteobacteria bacterium
TCGAGCAGCAGTTCGGTGGTTAGGACATTGTCGATGGACAGAAAGCTCGGACAGTGGACGGTGCCCGCAGTGGGTCTGGGCTGTATGAACCTGTCCCACGCTTACGGCGTACCGCCGTCGAAAAAGCAGGGCGAGGCGCTGCTTCAAAAAGCGCTGGATCTTGGCATTACGCACTTCGATAGTGCCGCGCTGTACGGTTTTGGCCGCAATGAGGAGCTCGTTGGACCGTTCTTGAGCAAGCATCGTGACAACGTTGTTTTGGTCAGCAAGTGTGGCATGCGCGGCGAGAACGGCAAACGGACGATCGGCGGCAGGCCTGAAGAAATTCGCAAGGACATCGAGGCCTCGCTCACTCGTTTGCAGACTGACGTCATTGATCTGTACTACTTGCATCGATATGACAAGAGCATGCCCGTGGGCATCGAGGATAGTGTAGGGGAAATGAGTCGCCTGGTTGAGGAGGGCAAAGTTCGGGAAATCGGACTTTCCGAAGTGTCGGCGGAGACGATTCGCAAAGCGAATGACGTGCACCCTGTTGCCGCCGTGCAATCTGAGTATTCTCTTTGGAGTCGCAACGTAGAGATCGCGGTTCTCGATACCTGCGCAGAAATGGGTATCGCGTTCGTTGCATTTTCACCGTTAGGGCGAGGATTTCTGACGTTGATTGATCTGGATCCACCGAATTTTGTCGAAAAGGACATCCGGCG
>CAYGSQ010000178.1:4509-6925 GCA_964352435.1 uncultured Gammaproteobacteria bacterium
CGGCGTGGCATGCCGCGATTTCAGGAGCCTAACTTCTCAAAAAATTGCGAAATGCTGCGCAAGTATCGGGCGATTGCCGCAGATGCCGACTGTACGCCTGCGCAATTGGCGATCGCCTGGGTTCTGCAACACGGTGACAACGTGCATGCTATTCCAGGCACGACTTCCGTAGAGCATCTTGATGAAAACTACGGCGCTCTGCAGGTTCAGTTGGCGCCCGAGATTGTCGAGCGTGTTGGCAGGCTCATAAGTCATGAGACGGTGAGCGGCTCTCGCTATACGGCTTCGACACAGGCCGAGGTCGACACTGAACAGTTCGTCTGACGCAGTTGATTTGCTATCTCATGCAAAAAAAATTCCAACTTACTCGTCAAGGCTTCGCGAAACTGCCCGCATTGCTAATCTCACTTTTACCCCTCGTCAGCTGCGCAACGGAGGAGAGGCTCGAGTCTGCTCAGTCGAGTGCGGCACAGCCACGTCCAAACATACTGCTTATCGTCGCCGACGATCTGGGCTACTCGGAATTGGGTGTCTACGGCAGCGAAATCGACACACCTGCGATTGACAGTCTCGCTCGTACCGGGGTTCGCTACACGAACTTTTACGCGCATTCGAATTGTTCACCGTCGCGCGCCATGCTGTTTTCGGGGATAGACAGCCACTTGGCAGGTCTCGGCGCGATGCAGGGAACCCAAGGTCCAAACCAGGTCGGGCAGCCTGGCTACGAGGGGTTCCTTAGTCAGCGAGCCGTATCAATGGCCAGTTTGTTACAGGACGCTGGGTACGACACTTACATGGCGGGCAAGTGGCATCTCGGACGGACGCCCGAAACGCTGCCCGCTGCGCGTGGATTCGATCGTTATTTCGCTCAAATCGGCGGGGCGCCGCCTGGTGGTCATTTCAATCTCGATGGCGCTGCACCGAACGCGAAGGGTGTCTACGTCGAGAACGGCGAAGATCGTACGGGCATGTCCGTCACGGACGACTTCTTTTCGAGCAACTTCTACACAGACAAGTTGCTCGAATATCTGGGCGCCCGGGGTGAGCGCGATGCGCCGTTCTTCGCCTACCTGGCGTTTTCAGCGCCACATATCCCGGTCCAGGCACCTGAGTCTCATATTGATTTGTACGATGGTCGTTATGACGAGGGCTACGACGTGTTTCGCCAGCGCCGATTGGCGTCGATGCAGCGACTTGGCCTGGTCGATGACTCGGTAGCGGTCGGACGCCGAGCGCCGACGGTCACTCCATGGGATGAGCTGACCGCGCAGGAGCGAAGCAGACAAGCGCGGAGCATGGAAGTATACGCGGGCGCAATCGACAATCTGGACGACAACGTTGGTCGGCTGCTGAACTACCTGCGCGACTCGGGTCAGTACGACAATACGCTGATCCTGTTCTTGTCTGATAATGGGGCAGCTGGATTCGACGGATACCAGAGTAAGCGACTCGCGCAGCGATTTAAGAACGCGGATAACAGCCTCGACAATTTGGGTCGCGACGGCTCGATGATGTTTTATGGCCCGGGCTGGGCTTCCGCCGGTAGCGCGCCGTTCTATCTGTTCAAGCGGCAAATGGCCGAGGGCGGAATTCGCGTGCCCTTTATTGTCAGCGGACCAGGTGTGGCAAACCGAGGTTCGATTAATCATGACATTCTTACTGTGCGAGATGTTGCACCGACCACGTTGGAGATGGCGGGTGTTGACTACCCCGTGGGACGTTACGATGGTCGGGAAATACTGGCGCAGACCGGAATCTCTTTTGCGCCTCAGCTGACCGGCAAGAAGATCGCTGTTCACAGTGATGCGGAAGTATTTGGCTGGGAGCTTTTCAAGCGGCGAGCTGTGCGAAAAGGCAATTGGAAGGCGTTATGGCTCGAGGCGCCTTTTGGAACCGACAAGTGGCAACTATTTGATCTAAGTGTCGATCCTGGGGAAACGCGGGATCTTGCCGAACAAGAGCCGCAAAAAATGGCGGAGCTGACCGCTGCGTGGGATGAATACGTGCTGGAGAACAATGTGATCATCAGTGACGGCCCGCTGAAGTTTCCGTAATCACGTAATCAATGCTGGCAATATTGAACGAGCAGAGCGTGTCGTCAGTGATCACCTGGTACGAATGGCCAACAAAGATGAGCCGCGGGTTACCTGGCAGCGTAGTATTGAATGAGACACCTCTAGCGGATACCTGACAATATGAGCGCAGCCAATTCAATCCGCGACCGCATGGACAATGGGCCTGTCGCGCCCGGGATGATGTTGGTCGTGGGCATTGCTTTTACCTTAAGTCTGTTGGACGGATTTGATGTAATCGCGATCTCCGTTGCGGCTACGGCGTTGTCATCAGACTGGGGCGTTTCCAGAAGCCAACTGGGCGCAATTTTTTCGGCAGCGCTGGTGGGGATGACCGTTGGTGC
>CAYGSQ010000179.1:0-6897 GCA_964352435.1 uncultured Gammaproteobacteria bacterium
GTTTTGGGTATTGGCGCCGCTGCCGGCCTCGAGCAACACCGTGAACTGATCCGGAATGCCCTTCGTGCGAATGTCGACACTGCCGCCGCCAAAGTTGGCGGACATGTCGGCCGAGTAGGCTTTCTGCACGCGCAGCGACTCAACGATTGCCGTTGGGAAAATGTCCAGCGGAATCACGTTACGGGTCAAATCCGGTGACGGGATGGTCGCGCCGTTCAATGAGCTGGCCGAGTAGCGTTCGCCCAGACCGCGAATGTAGACAAACTTGTTTTGCACGAGTGACAGACCGGGCACGCGCCGCAATGCCTGCGCGACGCTTGAGTCACCGAGGCGACTAATCGCCTCGGCGCCCAGAACATCGACGACCACTTCGTCGTCGATTCTCTCGCCAATGAGCTCTTGCGTACTGCTCAGCGAGCGACCGATCGTGACCACCTCTTCAATCGGGCCCGTCGGGCGCTCAACTTTGGGTGGTGCTACTACTAGTCCGCCGGTACCCCGCGTTTTTGGGGTGTCCTGCTCCTGCGCCAGGGCGTTAGGTCCGACCAGACCGAGGGCGATGGCAATCGCCAGGCTAAGGGACCGGGTGGATGTGCGTCGTGTGGTTGTCATCGTAAGTTTGCCTGTTGTGCGCGGTTGTCGGATCACTCGAACCAAAGCGGTTCGTCGCGTGCCCCGTCATTGATGCCAAAGGTCCAGTCCGCAATCCAGTTGGTGCCGCCGAGGCTCAGACCGCCGATAAATGTACCGTTTTGCGGTGCGCCAGAGGGTGTCGCACCGTCCACGTTCATCGTCGCGTATTCGATCGAGAACACGGGTGGCGTGCCTTCGAGCAACTGCAGATCGGGATCCGCTGCGGCGGTGGCGTTGGTTTGTCCCGCGATCGTGGCGAAGAGGTTGCCGCCGTCGATGGCAAACTGCTCAACCGTCGTGCCGTTGGGTAACGCGCCGCCGTTGGTGCGCTCTTCGCAGGCAAAGATTGTTGAGTTAATGCTGAGGTCGCCGGCTTGTGCCGCGTCAAGCGAGCGGTTGTCAATGCGCAGGCAGTAGTTGGTGTCGGCCGTGTCGGCGCCAAACGAGGTGATGACCGTCGAATCGTTGATCGTGGCGAAGATGCCTTCGCGCAAGCGCCAGCCTGCACCCGGATCAAAGTCACCCTGCGCCGGGCTCGGCGAGATGACGCAGGTGAGGTTGTTGATTATGGGGCGACTGTTAATGCCCTGGGCGATAACCGCTTCGACTTCTGCATCGGTCAGGTCACCGAATGAGCCAATACCGTCCGCTTCGATGCAGTGGTTGCCGATGTTCTCACTTTGGATGACCAGCGCGTTCTGGATCGTGCCCGCGTAGCCTTCATCGATATCAATCGAATCATCGCGGACGTACAGGGCGACGAAGTTGGTGAAGTTGACCGCGCCACCGAACATCTCGATGCCGTCGTCAAACGTCGAATAGACTTCCAGATTGTTGACAATGGTGTTGCGTCCCACGCCACCGAACGAAATACCGTTCAGTTCGTCGCCGTTACCTACCGTTGCACCGGTGTGCTTGACCACCACGTATTCGAGACGGCCCGAGCTGTCGTCGTTGTTCGCGCCGCCGTACTGCGACTCGTCAAGCCCCGCTGCGCCTTCGGCGTCCACGTGGCAGTCGCTGGTGGCCAGATCGCCGCCCGCGACCGTACCGGTGTAGTCACACTTATTGGTGACGCCGAAGCCGTTGATGACCATCCCGCCCCACTGCTGAACGGCGTCAAACGACGGCAACGTATCGGTGACATCGGAGACCGACGTAAAGGTGATTGGCGCATCTGCACGGCCCACGGCGAACAGCTGCGAGCCGCGGTTGACAATCATGAAGTCGGCGCTGGACTGCCACGCAAGAGTGGCGCCAGCTTCAATCGTCAGCACCGGGCCATCGCCACCTTCAGCGATACCGGCAGCCGCCATCTCGGTGTCCGTGTCGTAGGTTTCGCCGACGAACAGGCTGCCTTCAAAAATGTGGGCGCCGCCGCTGGCCAGAGCCGGGATCGTCAGGTCGACGGTCAGGTTGTTGCCCGCATCGACAAACGACGGTGAGTACGTGCAGTTGGTGCCGTCGAAGTTGCCCTCGATGGTCTGGCCGCCGGAGTTCTGATACGACGCACATACGTCATTCGTGTTATTCGTCCCACCGGTCGTGATCTGGTTATTGCTGTTGCTAACCGTGGTGGACGGCTCGATGTTGATGTCGCCGCTGCCGCAACCGACAAGGGCGGTGCTGATGCAGGTGGCGAGCAGCAGGGAAGTGCGTTTCATGAGTGGTAGCTCCGAAAAAAGTTAATTTGGAAAGTGAAAAAACGTCATTGAATGGGTGGCCGAGCTGCTGCGTGGTCGCACGTCCGACACTTGTAAACCTGGCCGCAAGGCTATAGCTCAGTTGTTTCTGAAATCTTTCACTAAAATGACAATCTTGTTACACGTGCTGCCGCAGGCCGTCGTTCGCGTGCCACGTGCGTCTTTTCGATCGATTGGGTTGCGGAGGACCAAAGCGGTAGCCCACCCCGCGCACGGTTTCGACGTAGTTTTCACAGCCAAACGGTTCCAGAATTCGGCGCAGGCGACGCACGTGAACATCGACGGTTCGTTCGCCCAGTCCTTCGGAGCGCTGCCAGACAAAGGAGAGCAGCTGGGCACGCGAATACAAGCGATCCACGTTGCCGGCAAAGAAATGCAGGAGTCGGTATTCACGCGGCGCTAAATCGATGAGTTCGCCGTCCACAGTGACGCGGTGCGACGCATCGTCGATCCCAATGCGCCCGACGCGCATCAGGTTGGCCTCGGTGTTGCGTAAGCTCTGACGCTTCAGTGCCAGCGTAATGCGAGCAAGCAGTTCCTCGATCGCATTGGACTTGGCGAAAAAGTCATCCGCGCCACAGCCCAGCGCATTGACTGCCGCCTGGGCGTCCTGATTGTCGCCTGTGACAATGACACGCACGGGTAGATACTGGTCGCTGGCCTTGATTTCGCGGAGAATGTGTTCCGCTTCCGGGCCGGACCAGTCAAGCAGGACAAGATCGCCTCGATCAGACGCCAGTGAATTGAGGGCGTCTCTCGCGGTTTCTTTCCCTGACACCACGTGACCGGCATCGCGCAGCGTCTGCGCGATGCGATTGCGCCACAGCGGGTCCCGATCGACCACGAAGATAGATGTCGTACGCATGGCGGGCGTTGTCCTTGCCGTCTAAAAGACAAGGACACCACGTGCGCTTTACGAATTCGTGAAAGGTTTATTGCGGTTTTGTGACAACCGCAGCCATGGGGCTAGAGAACGTCGGCCAGCTTCATGGCGACGCCCAGATCGCCGTCTATTTTGAGCTTGCCCTGCATGAAGCCGAGCGTGGGGTTGAGATTGCCCTCAATGAGTGCGAGCAGATTTTCCGTCGTCAGGCTGACCGTGCAGGGCGTTTCGATGTCGTCGGTCAAAATACGGTCGCGATCGAGAACCAGCACGCCATCCTCACCACAGACAAACTTGATTACCCCGTCGAACGGCTGCTTTTCGAGGCGTTGTTCCATCAGTGATTTGGCTTTTTCCAGCGACATGATCGGCTCCAGATTTGGGATCATGCATAGTAATGAGTATGGCCCATGGCGTCTACGCAACGAAAAACGCCCGCGAACATCGCGGGCGTTTCAATGGGTTGCATGGGGCTACCGGTTTAGAGCTCCGTGCCGGTTTCGTCGTTGTCCTTGTTACGACGACGGTCGCGGTGGCGCTCGGCGCGTTTTTCCATCATTTGCTCAAACTTGTCGAGCTGTTCGGCAGTCAGGACAGAGGACAGCGCGGCGCGCGTTTCTTGGCGAGCGACATCGCGTTCCTGTTTCATTTGCTCGCGCATTTCAGGCGATTTTCCCTGTTCGCGCAGCGCATCAAACCGTGCGCGATGAATTTCGCGTTGTTCGGTCATAATGCTTTCGAACTGCGCCGCCTGGCTGTCAGTCAGCTCAAGTTTTTGCGTGATGCGTTCCATGTTGGGTCCCTTGCGTTCGCCGCCCGGGCCAGCCATAACGTTGGCCGACAGCAGCGCCAGAACCGTGGCAATAAAAATGGTGCGTTTCATCGTGGTCTCCAAAAAAAGCAGTAGTGATTCAACGGGGCCCAGATTGCCGCAGCAAAGCGAAGCTGTAACGTAGAGAATGCGCAGAAATCGCGTAGATTGAAAAAGGCTTATAAATCAAGCCGGTACCCTACACCGTAAACGGCGTCAATGGTGCTGTCACCAGCAACGGCCTCGATTTTGTAGCGCAAATTGCGCACATGCGTGTCAATTGTACGATCGCTGACCACGCGCCGGTCGGTATAAATGCGGTCCATGAGCTGGTCACGCGACAGTACGCGGCCGGGTTTTTCGCCCAAAGCGGCCAGCAGTCGAAATTCAACGGGCGTCAGGTCCAGGACCGCGCCGCGCAGCGCGGCGGCGAAACGGTCTTCGTCGATGCTCAATGCGTCGTCACGTGCCGATGCGGGTTGCGCGCGGGCGAGCAAACGCTTGGCCCGCGCCACGATCTCACGCGGGTAAAACGGCTTGCATACGTAATCGTCAGCACCCAGTTCCAGTCCCAGCAAACGATCAATTTCCTCGACTTTGGCGGTCAGCATCATGATCGGGACGTCGCTGAACTGGCGTACGTCGCGGCAGATGTGGAGCCCGTCGCCCTCAGGCAGCATGCGATCGAGGATGATCAGCTGTGGCGACTGCTCGCGCACCCATTCGATCGCGCCAGCGCCCGTGTGGTTGACGGTGACCTCGCCCAGCGGCTTCAGGTAGTCGCGCAGAACGTCTGCGATATCGACTTCGTCTTCGACAATCAGGATGCGCGCGACGTCAGTCTTCACGATGGGCCTTTAACGTCAAGACGATACGCAGGCCGCCGAGTGGCGATGGCTCGGCACGGAGCGCGGCGTCGTGCGCCAGCGCAATCTGCTCGACCAGCGCCAGGCCAAGGCCAGCGCCGCCGGATGCACGGTTGCGCGACTTCTCGACGCGATAGAGCCGCTCAAACAAGTGAGGCAGTTCGTCCTCGGCCACACCGGGCGCTGAGTCATCGAGTGACACAATGACCTGCCCGCCTTCAACCCGGGCCGCAAGGGTGACCTGACCTTCGGCGTCGGTGTAGCGCACGCTGTTTTCCAGCAAATTGGCGAACAGTTGCTCAAGTCGCTGAGCGTCACCGACTACCTGCGGCAGGTCGTCTTGCAGCTCAGTGTCGAGCGTGATCCGGTTCTCCTCGTAGCGCGCGCTGAACGACCGGGCGACTTGTCGCAGCAGCGCGGCGATGTCGACCGGCTGCAGATCGAAGCGCAGTGCGCCGCTGTCGGCGAGCGATAGCTCGTAAATGTCATCGACCAAACGTACCAGTCGCGTCACTTGTGAGTCGAGCACGTCGAGATTTTGCGGGCTGGCCTCGCGTACACCGTCACGCAGCGCCGAAATCTGACCGCGCAGCGCCGCCAGCGGGGTGCGTAATTCGTGCGAGATATCGGCCATCATGCGCTGCCTTTGATCGCGATTGCTGGCCAGAGTTTGCGACAGCGTGTTGAAGTCGGCGGTCAATTGGCCCAGTTCATCGCCCAGGCGCAGGTCGATCGATGTGCCGTAGTCGCCTTGGGTCAGCGCGCGGGCACCACCGGCCAATTGCTTGATGGGTAGCGTCAACTGACGGGCAAACCACCACGCAACGAGCGCGGCGATGCACAGGCTCGCGCCGAAGATCAGCGCAAGCCAACGTCCCTGACGCTGGGAAAATCCACGGTCAGTTGCGCTGGTCAGAGCGCGCAAGGGCGCAACCACCAGTTCGCCGACCTGCTGCCCGTCGACGATCACAGGGACTCGTTCGCCCGCGGTGTTTGGCGGGCCAGCGATCAGATCGCCCCGCGTATCGTAGAGCGTGATGCCCTGCGCCGTAGACAGTGGGTCAAAGCCGTCGCGCGGGCCAATCTCGCGTCCTGGCCCAACCGGCAGTTCGCCATCGCGCCGTCGCGCCGGACGATCGGGATTGCCGCGGGGGGTCATAAGTCGGTGCATCAGGCGGCGGTTGTTGCGCAGTCGCTCGAAACTGCCGTCGGCGACGTAAATGTCCTCCAGCCGCTCCATAAGGAGCTCAATGCGTCCGCTGCGCAGCTCGTTGACATAGTCCATCAGACCACGCTGAAACGACCAGCGAACCGCTAAAGCGCTGAGTGCAAGGATCAGCAAGGTGGTGATGACCAGAGTCAAAAAGGTCTTGGTTGTGAGATTCAGGCGCATTGCACGCGTGAGCATAGCAGGTCACGTTTACACGGCGCACCGTCGATGAGAGCATGCGCATGGGCGCGTGCCCGGTAAGCGGATGGACCAATTCAGTGAGTAAGCTTGATCAACTTAAGGCCATGACCGACGTGGTGGCTGACACCGGCGACATCGAGGCCATGCGCCGCTATCAGCCGCTGGATGCGACGACCAACCCATCGCTACTGCTTAAAGCGGTAGCGCTGCCGCAGTACGACGCCCTGATCGACGAAACCGTACGCCGTGTCCGCGCCGGCGGCGGTAGCCAGGACGAACAAGTCCAGCGCCTGGCGGATCAGTTTGCCGTGGCGATCGGCTGCGAGATTTTGACCATCGTGCCGGGCCGTGTGTCGACTGAGGTCGATGCTCGTCTGTCGTTTGATGCGGCGGCGTCGGTGGCCAAGGCGCGCGAGCTGGTGGCGCTTTACGAAAAGAACAACGTGTCACGCGAGCGTATTTTGATCAAGCTGGCATCGACATGGGAAGGCATCGAAGCCGCTCGTGTGTTGGAGGCGGAAGGCATCCAGTGCAACCTGACGCTGCTGTTTTGCGACGTGCAGGCGGTGGCCGCGGCCAAGGCCGGTGCC
>CAYGSQ010000180.1:0-3559 GCA_964352435.1 uncultured Gammaproteobacteria bacterium
CAACCGGTTGAGTCGAAAACGGTCGCCCGGTCGTGCAGGTCGTCAATCCGGTGATCAGCGCGCACCAGCGCTGGCAAGTCAGGACCAATCTGCGCTGCATCAATTTGCTGACACTCGCCTTCGAGCATCGCTTGCGCACGAAAATCCGGACACACCACCGCGCGCTCCACGAAAGCTTTGGGCAGCTCGGTTTTACCCGGGAAATCGGACCCCACGGCGTTGATGTGAACCGCGGGTTGCAGAGCTTGTTCGTCTACGACCGGGCCACCGCCGATCGCCACCGACGTGGCGGTGCACACTACATCGCAGCTACTGGTCAACGGCAGATCTGACACCACTACCTCAACGCCCTGCAAACTTAGCGTCGCGATGCGTCGCTCAAAGGACGCGCAGGTGACGGCATCGGTGTCAAAAATATGCACGCGTCGCACCGGCATCACGCGTGACAGTGCATGAAGCTGGGTGACCGCCTGTGCGCCCGCCCCGATTAGACCCAGCGTCTCACTGCCGGGCCGCGCCAGGTAACGGCTTGCCAGCGCCGACGCCGCACCGGTGCGCAGAGCCGTAAGAAACGTGCCGTCTATTATGCTGCTCAGGTGGCCGGATGCCGGATCGAACACGAGCACGGTAGACAGGATCGTCGGCACGCCGAACGCGTTCGGGTTATCGGGGTGATAGCCAACCATTTTGACGACGATCTGCTCGCCCATCCGCATCGCCGGCATCCACTCCACCAAGCCGGTCCGGGGATGGGTATATTCGAATCCGGAGCGCAGCGGGATAGTAAAGTGTCCAGCGTCGAACTGAAGGCAGGCCTCGGCCAGGCCATCAATCGTTTCGTCCATCAGTTGGTTGAGACCCGCGTTATGGACAATCCGGGCAATATCGTTGCGGCCAAACAGTGTCGTTTTCATGGTGTTTTTTTTCTTCTAGTTGTTATGTCAAGGCGAAAATTAACCGGGATAAAGAGCACTATACGAGCCTGGTGTCCTGTTCCGCTCAAAAATGGGGGCTTGCCGCAGCGCAGCAACGCATCCAGTGTCGCCGGCGCTGCGATAATTGATGTTGCGCGCCGTTGGTTGCTACCATGCGGCTGCGCGCGTGGGCTGCCCCCTTGGCAATTGTCAAAGTGGCTGGAAAAACAACAAGATCATCCCCATCTGCCGCACCCCAAAACGCCCGACTAAGGTCGATTTGCCGTGCACCGGAGCGAGCCTGCACGTAGTAAGGTTTGGCGTGACATCACGATGAAAAACGTACAAGACATCTTTCCGACATCGCCGATGCAGGAGCTTATGCTTTTGCACACGCTGTCCCACCGAACGTCCGATACGCTCCTCACTCAATTTGTTTTCGCGATTGATCAAGCGCTGGATGCAGCCCACTTTGAAGCCGCATGGGCGGCCGTGGTTGAGCGCCACCCGATATTGCGCACCGCATTCGTCGTTGAGAAGGTCCAGGCACCGCTTCAGGTTGTCCGCCGCACCGTTAAAATTCCGTTCAAGGTCGAAGACTGGCGCGAGCTGGGCGAGGCAGCGCGCACGCAAAAACTGGCCGACTATTGCCATGTTGATCGCGAAACCGGCTTCGATCCGCGCCGCGCGCCGCTGATGCGGTTCTTGCTAACGCGCTGGGATGAGACCAGCTGGCGCTTTGTCTGGACCTCCCATCACCTGCTGATGGACCGCTGGTGCCTCAACGAATTGTTCCGTGACCTGAGCAAGGCGTACAGCGAGGTGGCGGCCAACGGCACTGTCTCATTACCTGCCGCGCCTTCTTTCAAACTGTACATTGATTGGCTCGCGCAGCGCGACGCTGCGCAGGCACAGACGTATTGGCGAGAACATCTGCAGGGATTTTCGTCGCCAACGCTGTTGCAAGCCAAGGGGCCGGGCACCGCGCACGTCAGCGCGTGCAGTCACGATCTGGACGGCGACCTGTGCCGTGCGGTGAAGACCGCCGCACGCGCTGCAGGCGTGACGCCGGGTACGATGGTACAAGCGGCACTCGCGCTCACTCTCGCTCACATTCACCGCAAGGGCGATGTTGTGTTTGGCACCGCAGCCGCCGCGCGGCCACCCGATATTGCAAGCGTAGAGCGTATCGTTGG
Source organism: uncultured Gammaproteobacteria bacterium (assembly GCA_964352435.1). Classification (GTDB taxonomy): domain Bacteria; phylum Pseudomonadota; class Gammaproteobacteria; order Steroidobacterales; family JBCCMA01; genus JBCCMA01. The sequence goes on from CAYGSQ010000180.1 coordinate 2,111, forward strand.
TTCATTCGTGAACAACCTGCCGGTGCGCGTAAAACTGCATGCCCATCAAACTTTGGGCGCGTGGCTCAAAACACTACAGGGCGTTGCCTATGAGCGCAGTGACTACGAGTACCTGTCGCCTTTGGACATCGCCGCGTGCGCTGATGTGCCAGCAGACAGCGTGCTGTTTGACACGCTTCTGGTCTGGCTTGCGCCAACCGATGGTGAATTGCCGCTTGGCCTGCGCGCGCTCAACAACGACATGGCGACCGCCTACCCGGTAACCATCAGCGTCCAGGAGCACGCCGACACGATGACGCTGCACCTGCATCAGCGCGTCGATGACGCCCCACACGGTCAAAACGTTCTAGCCACGCTGGGTACGCAGCTGCGCGCCCTGACCAAAGCCTTGCCAAATCAAACGCTGGGCGCTGTGCTACCGCCCGATTTGCCGGCGCTGGAATTGACACACGACGCGCAACCGGTCCCGGCGGATCGCGTGGCGCTGAACATCGAACAACTGGACGCTCAAGCGAGCGCAGGTCGCGAAACGATACTGCCGGAATTGATCGAGCAGCTGGTGCGCGAACAATTCTGCGCGGCGCTTGGCAAACAGGATATCGATGGCGATGACGATTTTTTTGCGCACGGTGGCGACTCGCTGCGCGCCGCCGCATTGCATACGCAGATCAAAACCGGGTCACGCAAGAACGTGCCGCTGCTGGCGCTGTTTCGCACGCCAACCATTAACGGTCTGGTACGTACGCTGAACGACAACGACTGGCCCACGACGGCGGGCTTCGCACTGCCGTTGCGCGATAGCGGTGAAGGTCAACCTTTGTTTTTTGTTGCGTCGCCGGAGGTCAACACGCTGGGCTATTTCGTGCTGTCGCGGCATCTTGACCCGGCGCTCGACTGCTACGTGCTTCAGGCACCGCCACAGGGCGACAAACCCACGCCGATTCACCCGGACGCAATCGAACCGCTGGCGCGTGAATACGTTATCGCGCTGCGCAAGGTACAAAGCGCAGGGCCGTACAAACTGCTGGGCATGTGCGGCGGCGCTCACCTGTCGCTGGCCATGATGCGCATGCTCAAGGAACAGGGGCAGACGGTGTCATTTTTTGGCATCGTCAACACTTGGAGCCTGTACTCCGTGTCGTGGGTGTATTACCTGCACCGTGGCCGCAAAGTGCTTGAGTACTACAGACGACGGGTACGCGAGTTGTTCAGTCGCCCGAGCGACAACGTCACACCGGCCGCCGCGCCGGCCGCGCCGGCCGACGGCCCCGCCAATGAGGATGTCGGCCTCGGCAGTCCATGGATTCGCGATGTCGGCTTCGCCCACCGTAACCCCGGTCTGCCCAAATTGCCCGGCAGCTGCCACGTGTTTCGCCTGAGCCGCCAGCAATACTGGCGCATCAATGACAAGGCGCTGGGATGGAGCCATTTTTTCGAGCAGGTCAAGGT
>CAYGSQ010000180.1:3569-6849 GCA_964352435.1 uncultured Gammaproteobacteria bacterium
GTATTGCCGCTCGCGGGGCGTTACCATGACTTCCTGCTCCGCGAACCTCACGTCGAGAAGCTGGCGGACGCACTCAACTCAGCCCTGAAGACGACCGGCCCGTATACAACGCAAGGCTCACTCCCTCTTAAAAATCCAACAACGGAAATTCTCTCATGAAGCGACTGGTAATCACCGCCCTGCTGGCCCTTTGCGCCGTTACAGCGACCGCGCACGCTCCTAACCAGAGCTATGTCTTCCTTGACGTTTACGACACGTCGGTGGCGGGTCGCGTTGAGATCACAATGAAAGATCTCAATGAGACGCTCGGGCTGTCACTGCCCGAAGACGGCACAGCCAAGCTTGAAGACATGCAGGCCGAGCTGCCGATTATTCGCAAATACGTGCTGGACAATGTGGCCATGGGCATTAACGGCTCAGCTTTGTCCTTGCCGCTGACCGACTACGGCTTCAGCACCTTGCCGCTCGGTCAGTATCTGTCGCTGAACTTTGTGTTCGAAGATCTTGCTGAACCGCCGCAAACCATCTCGATGAAATACACGGCGATCATGCGGGAAAAGCCCGATCACCGATCGTTCATGGTGATTGAGGACAATTGGAAAACAGGGACCTTTAATGATGAGGGCAACATCGCCCTGTCATTTTTTCCCAACTCAGACGTACTGGTCGCCGACCTGTCGGACAGCACAACGCTCAACGGCTTCATCGCCATGGTCAAATCCGGGGTTCATCACATCTGGATCGGCATCGACCACATCCTGTTTCTGCTGGCACTGCTGATCCCCGCGGTCGTGCGCCGCAAGAACGGCGTTTGGATACCGGTCGACAGCTTCCGCGACGCGCTGATCTACGTATTGAAGATTGTCACCGTGTTTACGGTGGCCCACACCATTACGCTGAGCCTCGCCGCGCTGGGCAAGGTATCCCTGTCATCGCGCGTGGTGGAGTCAATCATCGCGCTGTCGATTGCCGTCGCCGCACTCGACATCCTGATCCCGATATTCAAAAAGAAAATCTGGCTGATCGTGTTTGGCTTCGGCCTGTTCCACGGCTTTGGCTTCGCCAGCATTCTGGGGGGTATCGGCATACCACCCAAATACATGGTGCACTCACTGCTCGGCTTTAACGTCGGTGTCGAACTCGGTCAGGTAGTTGTGGTGTGCGCATTGTTCCCACTGCTCTATCTGCTACGCAATACACGCCTTTACGTCCGCGGGATAATGCGCGCCGGCGCGCTGGCGCTCATTGTTATCGCGCTGTACTGGTTCATTGAGCGGGCGTTCGAATTCGATCTGCCGGCTGGTGCACTGTTTAACTGGTTTACGGGACTGTTTAGCTAATGGATTTTGCGTTCAACGCCGAACAGCTCGCCTACCGCGATCGGGTCGCAGCGTTTGCGCGCGAACATCTGGTGGATGATGTTGTGCAGCGTGATCGCGACAGCACGTTCAATCGCGATTTATGGCAACGCTGTGCGGATTTCGGATTGCTGAGCCTGGCTGCGGGCAGCGCTTACAGCAAGCACGACGACGTCGATTTCATGACGGCGATGCTGGGCATGGAGGCTTTGGGCCATGCGTGCGCCGACAACGGCCTGGCGTTCGCGATCAACGCGCATGTCTGGACCGTGCAGCTACCCATGCTGAAATTCGGCACCGACGAACAAAAGTCGCGCTATCTGCCTGCGATGTGTGACGGCCGCCTGATTGGCGCGCATGCCGTAACCGAACCCGACACCGGCTCCGACCTGTTTGCCATGAAGGCCACGGCCGAAAAAGTCGACGGCGGCTATCGCCTGAACGGCCACAAGCATTATGTCTCACTCGCCCCCGTCGCCGACGTTGCGCTGGTGTTCGCGCTCACCGACCCGTCCGCCGGCAAATGGGGTGTCACGGCCTTTCTGGTGGAAGCCGCGTACGACGGCGTCCGGGTAGGCGGCAACCGCGAAAAAATGGGCCTGCGCACCGTGCCCTTCGGTGACTGGCACTTTGAAGACTGTTTTGTTCCCGACGCCAACCGCCTGGGTCCCGAGGGCGCCGGTGTGAGCCTGTCCTCCAGTTTTCTGGAGTGGGAACGCTGCGCCATTTTGGCAAGTCAGCTTGGCGCCATGCAGCGCCAGGTGGATGACTGCGTTGCGTTTGCTCGCGAACGCAAGCAGTTTGGCAAGGCCATCGGTCAATTCCAGGCCGTGTCCCATCGCATTGTTGATATGCGTTTGCGATTGGAGACCTCGCGCCTGCTGCTTTACAAGACCGCCTGGCTCAAGCAGACGGGTCAAAATGCGATGACCGAAGCGGCTTTACTTAAGCTGCATCTGAGCGAAGCCTTTATGGCTTCCAGCCTCGACGCCATACGCGTGCACGGGGCGCGTGGCTACGTCAGTGAATACGGTATTGATCGAGACGCGCGCGATGCCATCGGTGGCACCATTTATGCTGGCACCTCAGACATACAACGAAACATTGTTGCCCGGCTTTTGGGGTTATAAATGAGCGGCTTGATTCATGAATCGGTGGAGAAGATGGCCACACGCGCGCCAATGCATGAGGCCGCCACATTTTTGAGCGAATCGCTGACCTATGGCCAGCTCGACGCTCAGGCCAATCAATTGGCGCATACGTTGATCGAGCACGGCGTTCAACGCGGCGATCGCGTCGGTCTGCATATGGACAAAAGTCTGTACACGCCGGTGGCGCTGTACGGCATCATGAAAGCGGGCGCGGCTTACGTGCCGCTCGACCCGTCTGCGCCCGTCGCACGCATCGCAACGCTGATTGAGGACGCGGGCATTCGCGTACTGATCAGCCACCGCGGCAAGCGACGTACGCTCAACAAGCTCGCAGCCGCTGACACGCAACTCGATGCGATTATCGGTGTCGAAGACGATGCGCTGGGCTCAATGGCCATTTCAATGACGCAGGTTGAACGCGCTCCAACTCACGCACCGAAGGTCGACGTCACGACGGATGATCTGGCGTACATTATCTACACCTCCGGTTCGACCGGCAATCCCAAAGGCATGATGCACACACACGGCAGCTGCCTCGCGTTCAGCCGCTGGGCGGCGGACGAATACGGCCTAACGCAGGAAGATCGCCTGAGCAATCACGCGCCCCTGCATTTCGACCTGTCGATCCTCGACTATTTTGCAGGCTCACTGGTCGGTGCCACCGTCGTGATTATTCCAGAGGAGTACACCAAGCTGCCGGCGAGTTACGCGCAGCTCATCGAGGACCAAGGTATCACCGTTCAGTAAACAGTGCCGATAGCTCACAATCAA
>CAYGSQ010000181.1:0-6842 GCA_964352435.1 uncultured Gammaproteobacteria bacterium
CTGCTGGCAACGTCAGCCGGGTCTTCGCTGAGATCCTCATTCAACGCCCAGGTACCCGAAAAATCCGTTGGGCTGCTGGGATGCTCGGAGACGTTTGTCGAGGCACAGGCCGCCAGCATAAGCAGCACGGTGGCCAAAGCGGCGGCATTGGCAGCTCGATGGCTGCCGCGTTCTTTCTGGGCGTATAGCAAGGTCACGTCTCCGGTTGATGCACTGATCAGACTCGAATCCTACGCCCCCAAGCAACCGCTATTGCGCAGACAATGTGGAGAAGTTGCGTAATTTTGCCGCCTCAAGATTGACAAGAAAATAATCATGCCATGGTCCACGCCGGCGTGGCGGTAGCGCTCCGCAAACGCTACAATTTCTGCACCACAAAGCAACTGACTGGATCGTATGACTTCTAGTTTGGAGAATGATCCTGCGTCGTTGGCCGCACGCGGCCGCGAGGCGCTTGCCGGTCGCCAGCCTGACCTGGCGGAGTCCTTCTTTCGACGGTCGCTTGCGCTCGACGGTAGCGACGCATCTGTGCTTGCCGATTTGGGTCGTGCGTTGAATAACCTGCGGCGCCACGGTGATGCGGAACACGCCTTTCGCGCCGCCCTCGAGGCTCAGCCAGGCAATGCGGATCTGCATTTCTTTCTTGGCCATGTGTTACGTGCCCAGGGCCGTCTGGACGATGCGCAGGTTCAATTGGAGCAGGCCTGTCAGCTCGATGCGAGCATGGTCCGGGCGCGTCAGGCACTGGCCGGCGTTGTGGCCGAACGCGGTGACTTGCCACGCGCGGTTGATTTGTACCGTCTCGCACTGGAGCTCGCGCCCGAGCACTGGCCAACGCGACTGAATCTGGCAGGCGTATTGGAGGTCAGTGGCCGTGGCGATGAGGCGGCGGTCGAATACCAGACCATTTTGGCGGATGTACCGGACCAGGTTGATGCGCATCTTGCGTACGCAAGTTTGATGCTCTCACGCGGCGACGTATCTGCGGCCGCAGAGCATTTTGCACAAACATTGGCCCTGACGCCGGACAACGAGCCGGCGATCGCGGGCCTTGCTAGCGCGCACGAGTTACGCAATGACATCGAGGCCGGATGGCGTCTTGTCGCCCCGTTGATCGACAGCGGGCGAGCCAGTGCCGATGTGCGGCATGCAGCCGCGCGACTGTTGCGCCGTCAGGGCAATCACGAGTGGGCGCTGACGTTGCTCGAGCCGCTGCCGCGTGACGCAAGCCTTGGCTGGTCGCAACGTCCGCAGTTGTATTTCACACTGGGTGAAATCCATGACGAGCTGGGCGATGCGGACGCGGCGTTCGAAAATTTCCGGCGCGCCAATGCACTTTCGGGCGCCACGACCTTTGATCCCGAGCGACATCGCAACGAGGTTGATCGCAGTATTGCAGCATTTGGGGCCGCCGCATCGAATCGGCGTATCCCTGCGCGCGACCCGTTTCCCGTGTTCATTGTCGGCATGCCCAGATCGGGCACATCGCTGGTCGAGCAAATACTCGCGACGCATAGTTTGGTGCATGCGGGCGGCGAACGCGTCGAACTGCCGCGTGTTGCCGCGCAACTTAGACGTGAGCCAGAGTTGACGGATAGTTCTTTGATCGATGCCGCCAGTCAGTACCGCAGGCGTTATGGGCCGGTACCGGATGCTGTTGCAGCAATGACCGATAAGCTGCCGGTCAATTTTATGCATTTGGGCCTCATTGAGCGGCTTTTTCCCAATGCACGCGTTATTCACTGTCGCCGTCATCCGCTCGATACCATGCTGTCGATATATTTCCAGAATTTCAATCCGCTCAGTCAACCGTTTGCGTCGGATCTCGAACACATTGCGGCGTGGTACGACCAGTACACGCGTCTGATGGCGCATTGGCGCAGCGTTTTGCAACTACCGTTAATCGAAATCGACTACGAGGATCTTGTCGCACGCCAGGAGCCGGTCACCCGGGAGCTGCTCGGTTTTCTGGCATTACCGTGGGAAGAAAACTGTCTGCGCTTCTTCGATACACCGCGCGACGTCACCACGGCCAGTTACGCCCAGGTACGCAAACCCATGTATTCGACCTCCGTTGGGCGCCATCGACGCTATTCGTCGCATCTTGGCAGTCTTGTGCAACGCTACGATCTGGCTGACTCCTAAACCGACTGACCTGACACTCCTCCGTTTCTCCACAGTTCCTTCATAGCCGCTTCATTGTTTCTGGCAACCATTCAAGTATTCCAAAGCGAACAGGATTGCTGCGCGAGAGCAGCGAACGTTGCGTCACTCGTGCGTAATTGGTTCGCGCCAGGGAATACGCGAAAACCATGCCTGGCTTGCGCCGTATGGGCAGCCCGGTCGAACCGTCAGGAAGAAGCAATCATGAATATTCAATCTGTGCACAGGCTTTGCTCAACTATCGCCATCATTGCCTTGTTGTCTGCGTGCAGCGGGGGTGATGGTGATGACACACCACCCGCTACCGTACCCGATGCGCCAATCATCGTCTCGGCTACGTCCGCCGCGACAAGCGCCGACATCGCGTTCACGGCGCCCGTCGACAACGGCGGTGCGACGATCACCAGCTACGCCGCAACCTGCGTTGCCGGAACCGACTCCGCAACGGCAACCGGTGCAAGCAGTCCGATCAGGATAACTGGCCTGACCAATGACACCACGTATGACTGTTCGGTCACCGCGACCAACAGCGTTGGGACCAGCACAGTGTCTTCGTCGCTCTCTGTTACACCACAAGCGGTGGCAATTACGGATGCCGATTTCGAGGCAACGGATTGGACTGAGGCAACGCACAGTAATGATGTCGATCCGAACATCGATGAAGTGTTTAACGACACGATGGTCAAGCGCTTTGATTTTGTTGTGACGCCGGAGCGCTGGCAGAGCATGTTGGATGATATGACCGCGACCTACGGTCAATTTGGTCAGTCCTCAGGGGCGGGCCTGCTTGATACGGATGAGGACCCGATTTTCGTTCCGGCAGATGTGTATTACAACGGCACACAATGGTACCGTGTCGGCATTCGCTTCAAGGGCAATTCAAGTCTGCAAGGCGGTTGGCAACGGGGCGTTTTGAAACTCTCGTTCAAGATGGATTTCGATGAGTTCGAGGACGACTACCCGCAAATCGACAACCAGCGCTTCTATGGTTTCAAAAAATTTAGCCTGAAAAATAATTACGATGATCCGTCCCTGGTACGTGAAAAAGTCGCGTCTGATGTATTCAGGAAAGCGGGCGTGCCTGTCTCACACACGGCGTTCTACACCTTGTATGTTGATCACGGCAATGGGCCTGAGTACTTCGGGCTCTATACATTGGTCGAGGAAGTTGACGGTGAAGTACTCGATACACAATTTTCCAGCGACGACGGCAATCTCTATAAACCGGAGGACTTTGGCGCGAGCTTCGCCGAAGGATCATTCGCAGAAGAGTACTTTGAGAAGAAGACCAATGAAGACGAGGAAGACTGGTCCGATATTTTGGCACTGTTTGCCGCACTGCACGACGATACCGCCAGCACCGATCCCGCGACCTGGAGAGCCAACCTGGAATCCGTATTCGACGTCGACGGTTTCCTGAAGTACCTGGCCGTCAACGGCATCATTCAGAACTGGGATTCCTACGGCCGGATGGCCCACAATTTTTATCTGTACAACGACCCGGAGACGTCGAAGCTCACATGGCTCCCATGGGACCACAATGAAACGCTGCAAGTTGGCAAGCAAGGTGGCGCATTGGCGCTGGACTTTGCGAATCTGGAAACCAGCAGCTGGCCCCTAATCGAGAACCTGTACGCCGATGAGATCTACAAGGCGCGATACGATTACTACCTGCTGGAAGTTGTCGGAGACGCCTTTGAGACCAGCGCGACGCAGATGCTCTATGACACCTATTCGGCGTTGATCGAGCCTTATGCTACGACGGAGCTTAACGGCTATTCATTCCTGAATAGCGCGAACGACTTCTACAACGCTATTCAGATATTGAAAAGCCATGCCAGCAGTCGTGACACGGCGGTCGATACGTACTTGAACGCACAGTAGGCTGGAGTTGGTACTTGTAACCTGAGTCAGGCAATTGTGTTGCAATCGTGCACATTGCGAGGAAATCCAACGCACGGACCTGATTCCTCGGGACGCGGGAACCAATGCGCGGTAACATCGCCCGAATGCGGTTGAGCATTTCCAAAAAATTGGTGTTGGCCTTTGTGGGCCTTACGGTTCTGGTGCTGGTGGCCACGTTGGCTCTCGCCCGCTGGAGTTTCGAACGGGGGTTCCTCGAATATGTGAATGCGGTCGAGTTGGAGCGACTGCAACGAGCATCCAGCAACGTTGCCCAGGAATATGTCGCTGCAGATCGCTCCTGGTCGACGCTGACCGCTGGCCGATTTATTGACGTGTTGCAAAGCTCTGGTCCGACAGAACCATTCGCAGGTCCCGCGCCGGACGCCGACAGGCGGCCCGCCGATCGGCGGGCCGAGGGGCGTCCGCCGCGCGGTACGGCGGGACCACCACCGCGTCGCCGAGGTCGGCGGGGTCCGCCGACGGCGGTGCTGGATCTGGACGGCCAGTATATCGCGGGCCAAGAGTTCGCGACGCAGTCCGACGAGAACATACGCGTACCCATTCTTGTGGATGGTGTCGCCGTCGGCACGCTAATTTCGAAACCGCGCCGTCAGTTCACGTCCCCGCAGGAAACCGCCTTTGCGACTCAGCAGTTAAGCGCCAGTTGGCTGATCGGCATTGCGTCCGTGGCCTTATCACTGGTTATCTCCATCATTCTGGCGCGCGGGTTGTTGGCGCCAATTCGGCGCATGGTTCGCAGCGTCGGGCAATTGTCGAACGGCGACTACTCCGTCCGTCTTGGCGAAAAGCGCACCGACGAACTGGGGCAACTAATGGGCGATCTCGACCGTCTCGGGACCAAGCTCGAACACAGTCAGTCGTCACGCCGCCGTTGGCTGGCCGACATCTCTCACGAACTACGAACGCCGATTACCGTGCTTGCAGGTGAGCTGCAAGCGTTGAAAGATGGACTGCGGCGTTTTGATGAGCGCCAGGTAGACTCTCTGGCGCAGGAAGTCCAACGACTGCACTTCCTGATCGACGATCTTTACGAATTGTCGGTATCAGACGTCGGCGGTCTTAGATATGAGTTCTCAGATGTGGATATCAACGAGCTTGCGTCGTCCGCGGTCGATTCAATTCGTGAGCGAGCGGCTGATCAGGGTATCGAAGTTATTTCAAAGCTCGAGAATGGCATGCGGATAGATGCAGACGCCAATCGCATCGGACAGCTATTGCACAATGTTTTTGAGAATTCTTTGGCTTACACCGATGCACCGGGCCGCATGGAAGTGACGTTGTCCCAGGCCCAGGAGCACGCGCGCATAGAGATCCATGATACGCCGCCGGGTGTGAGCGAGAGCGACTGCGAGAGATTATTCGATCCCTTGTTTCGCCGAGAGGCGTCCCGGAGTCGGCGCACTGGCGGAGCGGGTTTGGGTCTGGCCATCTGCCAAAAAATTGTTGAGGCGCATGGCGGGACAATTGTGGCGATGCCCTCTCCGCTCGGCGGCCTGTGTATTCGTATCGACATCCCCTGCCGGGCATTGGAGCGAGCATGAGCGCGTTAGAGATTGTTGTGGTGGAGGACGAGCCGAAGATTGCCCGGCTTCTTGCGGACTACCTTGAGAACGATGGATTCCGCGTTACGGTGTTGGAAGAAGGTTCGCACGCGGTTGAGACGATCAAGGCGCACGGCCCGGTCTTCGTTATTCTTGATTTGATGTTGCCCGGCAAAGATGGTCTGACGATCTGCAAAGAGGTCCGGCAGTTTTCGCAGGTGCCAATCATGATTCTTACGGCCAAAGTCGATGAAATTGATCGACTGCTTGGGCTTGAGCTTGGTGCCGATGACTACGTGTGCAAACCCTTCATGCCACGCGAAGTGGTGGCGCGCGTGCGGACGATATTGCGCCGGGTGCAGAGTCCTGTGGTCAGTACCGATAGCAATGAAGTCGTGTACCGGCACGTCAGATTGGAGGTAGACCGGCATCGTTGCACGGTCGATGGGAGCAGTATTGAACTTACCGCGGTTGAATTTCGTGTACTTCAAGCGCTGATGTCGCATCCCGGACGAGTGTTTTCCAGAGATAGCCTGATGGACGCGAGCTACACGGATCACCGTATCGTGAGCCATCGCACTATCGATACGCACATCAAGAATCTGCGCAGGAAACTCGCCGGACCCAATGCAAGTGACGAACTCATCCATTCGATTTACGGTGTCGGTTACAAGATTGAGTAGGCTACAGCCTGGAGTGGGATGTTCCTCGCATACTGTCTATGGTCTATTGGCGTTTGACGCTTAGTCTCACTCATGCCCAACGGCAATGGCAAAACCTTGCCAATTGCCACTGTCCACATATTCCCTGCTCCCCAGAACGTGCTGCAACTCATCACCGTCGGGCAGTTGACCAACGCGCCCGATGACCACCAGAACACGCTGCGTCTTGGGCGCAAAAATTACGTCCTGCCCAATCACGGCCTCAAGTGAAGCCACGCCTTTTTCAGTCACGGTCGGCGCTACGGCCAGACGCGACCAACCACCCGCGCCGACTGCATACGCCGCCGCCGCCATCGGCTCGTCTACAGCGCGCGCTGGCGTCACGACGATTTGCAGCAAGGTTTGATCCCGTAGCAGTAACGTTTGTTCGGTCCCGCCCCGCACGTCCATGCCACCTTGAATATCGATTGAGTAAACGGGCAACGGCGGGCCACTAAACAGACCGATCCAAAAAGACACGGCGACCACGCTGAGCGCTAGCGCCGGTGCG
>CAYGSQ010000182.1:0-6335 GCA_964352435.1 uncultured Gammaproteobacteria bacterium
CTCCTCGACTAACGGTCAGCCGGACTGAAGCGGCTGCCGCGAAAACTACTTGATGGATTGCTTGGCGAGCTCATTGCTTTCGATGCACGTTTCGAGTCGATCCTGGCGCCGTTTCGAACGTTCGAGGGTAAGGAGAAGGGCGTTCCAATGGAGCGAGTGCAGCTTGAGCAATGGCCAGACTTGCAGCTTACTCTCAAGGGTTTTGACGATGCGGCCGTTACGCTGACCATGAAGCCGCAGACGTATTGGCAAACTCACGCGCCGCGGGGCGCCGCGTTCGCTATATCTGATCAAACCGAAGTCCGCTCGAGCGCTCACCACGTCCGGTCTTCTTGCGCACGCCTTTCCACAAAAACACATCGCCACCGTACCAGCGTGTTCGCTGGAAGCTCTGGCTGATTCGAACGCCGGCGCGAACGACTTCTTCCTCGTGAATGTCGTAGCCGACCAGCGGTGTACTTTCGAGTCCTTCACGGAGCAACGTCGTGCGTGGCCGCACTTTTTCCGGCGGGTTGGGGTCGCCTTCAATCAGCCGCGGCATGGCAGCTCGCCGCAGCTGGATTTCGCGATTGCTGCCAGTGACGTGTACCGGCACAAACGGAATCCAGTTTTCCGCCACCTGCGTCATCACCTGATAGCTGATTGCGGCATCGTTTTCGATCAGGGCGGGCGCCGGCGGCGGGCCGCCCAAGCTCTCCTCGATGATGCGTTTGTAATAGCGACGCGTCTGGCGAGCGGCAGCGCGTCCTGCCTTGCTGGTGCCGTTTGGCAGCGGCACGCGCGTTTCGATGCCCCATACCATGTTAGCGACTTCATCGCGGATCATCTGCGTCGCTTCGATCGGCCGACCCTCCTGGATCTTGGGCACGCTCGGCAACATCAGCAGGCTCTGGTCGGCGGGGATCTCCTCGCTGCCGCGCGTCGACAAGGTGTACATCGACCAGCGTTGCCAGTCCTCATCGCCGCCGCGTCCGGCCGCCTCTACCCAGGTTCGTTCGCCAAACACATTGGTCACGGTGACGCCGCGCACGCGACTCACGGTGCCGGCGGGTACCGTGAATGGCAGCAGGAACCAGTCGTTGGCATAGACCAGCCCAAACTCCATCACCAGCAGTTTGTTGATGTCCGTGGTGTCGGGATCGATATCACCGAAATTGGTTTTACCCTCTTCGAACGTCCACCAACGCGTATTCGGCATGCCGGCAAAGCTGATCGGCGTTGGCAGAAACGTGGAGGTGAAACTGTCCTGCACAGCTTCAGGAAGCGGCGCGTCCGCTACAACGCCGAGCCCATCCGTGTTGCTGTCGATGTCGAGGTTGTACCAGTCCAGATGACCGTGAAAATACTCGTCGGCCAGCATTTGTTTTTCGCCACCGTCCTGCGGCGCGGAGACGGCAAAAGAATACTCGAGGTGCTTGGGCTGCCAGGCATCACCGCCGCTGTCGTCGGGCTGGTAAAACAAGCGCTGGTACCAGTCGATGAAGACGACTTCGGCGGCCTCGATGGCGGCCGCGTCGGCGGGATTACCGAGCACGATGTGATCATGTGCATGGTTGGTCGGGTCGGCGCTCAGGTGTTCAAACAGAGCGTAGCCGTCCATGGCGCGACCGGCCAGAGCCGCAACTTCCTGCCAGCCCTCGGGATGCGCGCACAGGGCAGCGTGCGCGGGATCGTTTGGATCGGGCTCGGCAAAACCAAATGCGGCGATGAAATCCTGGCGCAGGCTGCCGTCCACCAGTTTCAGCCAGCGCCGCCCCATCTCGGCGCGTATGTCGATCGACATGATCTGGTCGCCCGCGTGAAACGCGAGTGGGCGCTGCTCCACTTTGGCTTCCAGCGGCACGTCATCTGCGAACGCTTCCGTTGCATGACCGGTCGCTTGGTACTTGGTTAGCTGCGTCGTGTCGATGTGCACTTTGGCGGTGATCGGTGACCCGGCATCATCGCCCTGGAACTCGCCCATCTGCCACTGCTTGGTGAGCATCCACAGCGCATCGCGAACTTCCGCTTTGAGCGCGCGATCGAAGTCGTGACGCCGCGGCCTTCCCTCCAGCCGGTTCCACAGCGTGATCGTTGGAATCCTGATGTCGCCGGCGAGAACGGCTTCCATGTTGTCGATTGCGACGAAATCATTCATCTGAGTCACCCTGCGCCGCGGCCAGTACCGAAGCCAGATTGTTGTTGAAGGAGAAATTGAGCGATGCCGTTATCGGGAACGTGGTGACCGCCGAAATCACCGCGGGCAGGAAGCGGGCGTAAGCGGTGGTGTCCATCTGATCGGGTTCGATCGCCCGGCGGCGCGCCAGGTCCATGGTTTCGCGCACACAGTCCACCAGATCGGCCCACTGCCAGTTGCCGGTAAAGTCGGCCGGTAGCGCCAGCAGCATGGTCTGCGGCGGCTCCGAGTTCGGGCGATCGTAGTGAAACGTGAGACCGGTGTCTTCGGTTCGACTGGGCACGACCTCGGTCCATTCGTCGATCAGCAAACCGGCCTGGCGTGCATTCTCGTTGAACGGCACGGCGAAAAGACCGGTGTAGAGAAGCTTGTCTTCATCAATCGTCAGCGGCGTGGTGTCGGGTAGCGTGTCTGGAAACTCCAGCGCAAGCCACGGCATGTCCGCGCGGTGCGGAAACTGCAGTGGCGCCAACTCGGGTTCGCTGGTGCCAAACGCGCCAGCCAGCCGCGTTGTGGTTTCAAGGTCGCGCATTTTGCCGCGCACGCGCGCGATGCCGGTGAACCAGTCGTCGACCGGGAACGGGCGCCCGAGTGTGTTGATCTGGTAATCGAGCAGCGCATCGCTTGGCGTTGCGCCGGGTCCCCACGCGCTGCGCCACTCGGCTCCCTGCGTGGCCGGCAGCGTGAAGTCGGGGATCATCTTGAAGTCATCGCCGAACAGCGTTTGTGCTGCTTTGGTGAGGAGTTCGATGCGTTCCAGGGGATCGCTGCTGCCATCGTGTGCATCGAGTTGCGCCTGCACGGTCGCCGTTCGCTCGTCTATGCTTGCGATCAGCGCTGCGCTGCGCCGGACCATGGTGTCGGCCAGCGTCACGATGCCGGTGGCGGTGGCAGACAGATCAAGTGACTCGGGATGGAAGTCGGCGTTCGTGACAGCCTGTGCCGTCAGCGCATCATGCAGGCCGCTGAGTGTATTGGTGCCGTCACCCAGCGCTACGAGCGCATCACGCTGAGTGACAAACGCAGCGCGCACCGCACCGGTCAGAGTGTCGCGGAACGTGTCGGGCAGTGCCGGCAGCGTGGTTGTGTTCTCAGTTGAGAGAAGTCGCTCCGCGGTGAGCAGCGCGCGAAATTTGGTGTCGTCGTCTTCGCCGCCGAGGCTGGTGTTGTAGTCGATGATAGCCGCGTCGAAGGCGTCCAGTTTTTCCTGCCAGCGATCCGTAAACGAGCGCAGCGCAGCGAGCATCTCGGTGAACAGACGACGCCGCTCGGCAAAGATCGCTGCAGTGCCGGTATCGGCTTCCGCAAACGGCGCGAGGCCGCGCATCAGCGCGATGAAGCTGGTGATATTGCTGTCGATTGCGGTCACGATCAGCGAGTCCGGGCGCGGTTCGGTTTCAAGCTGCACCGTAAGAGGCGCGGCAAACGCGTCGAGTGCATTGCGACGACTAATGAGGTCGTCGCGGTTCAGCGTGATTCGATCTGAGCGGAGGGCTACGTCGACGTCCGACCGGGCGTTAGCGTCCTCGGTCATTGTCATGTCCGTAGCCTTTATCGGGCGCGATCGCAGTACAAGTCGCCTCAGCGCGCGCACCATCGAGGCGAGCTCGAAAAACGGCAGGTGACCGGGCAGGGCGGCGATGCGTTCGCGATAGGAAACGCTGAGCGTCGCGTGCGGTCGCGGTGCGTGGGTGTTGATGACATGCGCCTCGACACGATCGTCCAGTGCACGCCCCACGCCATTGTTGTCCGGGTCCAGCAGATACAGCAGATCGCTGGCGGCGAGTCCGAGGTCGGCCTGGCTGACCGTGTGCGTGGTCTCGATGCCGGTGTCCGGATCGGTCACCGTTACGTTACAGGCAACTCGATCCGGCCCGGGCATCACGGCTGCCAGCCAGGTATCGAGCGCCGGTTCGGCGCGTGAGCGCGGCGAAATTAGCGACGCATCGTTGGGGTCGAGACCAACCGGCAAGTGCAGCGCTGTGCGGCAGGTGAGCGTGACACCGGAGCGCGGCGTGCGCACCACGTCGGGCGTCGCCGGAAATTTTCCTTTGGAGTAGGTATCGAGTGTGGCCCCGGCACGTTCATAGTTACCCTGCGCGACCTGGTGCACGGATTCGGCCATCGCCACATCGGCAACGGCGTCGGCGGTGTCGCGCAGCCGCTCGGCCTGTGCGCTGATCGCGGCAGCCTGTGCTGGCGAAGCGGTGGGCAGGTCGGTCAGACCAAACGGATACTCTCGTGGATTGGTTTTGAGATGGTCAACAAGCGCCTGACCGTCGATCACATTGCGGGCCTCGACCTGACGGATGTTGATGCGTCGACCGTCCTCGCCAGTGCGTCCCGTGCGCGTGGGTCGCAGCCGATCGCCGGCCAACGGGAATTCTTTGCGCAAGTCGTAGATGAACTCGTCGACTTCCACGTCGTGCCGATCGTGCAGCCCACGCTCAAACTGATAACCCAGAAGCGCGCCGAGTCTTTGACCAGCTTTCATTCCCTCAATGACTGCCAGTGCGTTGCGGACGCGCTCCGACGAGAGATTGACCGCGAGGCTGGTGGGATTGTCGGGCGTGGCGTTTGAGAGATAGCCGTTGCGCAGGATCGCCGCGGTGACCGCGTGGTTTAGTGACGGTGCGTGAATGTAACCCTGATTCTGGCTGTCGGTGACCAGGGCCGGTTCGTCACCTTCATTAAATATGGTGTCCAATTCTTCGCCAAGCTCAACCGGCTCGAGCCGGCGGAAGTCCGGTCGCACGTCTTCCAGCCAGCCCCAGGCGCCGAGGTAAATACCGCGTTCGCTGCGTTGCTCGCCATCATCATTCGCAACGCGCTCGCGCATCTGTTCCAGTTGATGACTCAAAAGACCGCCGTACCAAGCGTCCAGACGGTAAGTGCAAAGATCAACGTGCTCGGCGAACGCACGTTCGAGCGCGGCTGTGGGCTGCTGCTCCAGGCGTCGCAGTGCGTTCAACTGGCGGTTGAGGTAGGCGGTGGCCGTCATCGTCGTCAGAACGGTTGGAATAAACTCGCCGATGGTGCGATCCGGCGCACCGGTAACGGCGGCTTCCGCGAGGTACAGATGCTGCCAGCGACTGCCCCCCGCAAGCGTCGGTTCGCTGAGCGATGCGTCGGTGACCTGTACGAATGCCGGCTCGCGACGCATAGCGCTCAGGTCCGCCTGGTTTAACAGCCCGGCGTCGAAGCGCAGCTGAATGCTGGTCTCGATAAAAGACAAGTCCAACGCGTGACGCAGCATAAGATAGAGCAGCGCATTTGGCCTGCCGTCGCTGAAGCCTTCCTGTTTGCGCAGGGTGTCGTGTGAGGTGCTGGCGGCGTCGATCAGCCAGCGGATGTAATTCTGATCGCTTTCGGTGTAGACACGGATGGCGTCGGTTTCTGACAGTGGCACATCATCAACCAGTCCGCCTTTGAGCAAATTTGGTTGCTGGACAAAGAGCTTTTCCAGAATGTCCGGCGTCTCGTCGTCATCCCCCGCGGTATAGCCAAGCTCTTCAAGCAGGTTCAGGCCACTCGCGGTGTAACCCAGCGCGATGATCAGCGCGATAAAAGCGCCGCCCGACCCTTGCAAGGCCATACGGTTGTAGAGCTGCTTGAGGCTTTCGGCGTAACGCTGCTGAAACTCGACCGACCCGCCGTGCAGACCGACAACATCAAGCAGTACCTGATGCGGATCTTTGCCGGATTTGCCGATGAAGGACACGTCGTCCATCAGCGGCGTCATGTCGCTTTCGATCTTTTGCAGCAAGCCATAAAGGCGCGCGTGAAAATTGTTACGCGGCTGTGGCGCGGTGCTCGGACTATCGTCACCGCGACCGAGCAACCAGCGCAGGCGCGAACGCGGCGTCGCCGGCAGGATGCCGTACGGCTGCTTGCCGACACGTATGGCGGGGATCGTGCCGCGTGCACAGACATGACGCGTGAAAAACTCGCGCGTCTGCGTCACGGTCCGGTCCTCGAAGATCGGATGCATCATGCTTTCCATGAAGTAACCCAGTGTGGTCGGCCACAACGCAACGTTCATGGCGCGCGCATCGCGGATGTCCGTGCGCGAGTAGTGCGGCACGGCGGCGATGGACGCCGGGTCGAGTCCCAGCGTGTCGGCCAGCCAGCGGCCATCGCTTTTTTGGAACCAGCCCGT
>CAYGSQ010000182.1:6345-6808 GCA_964352435.1 uncultured Gammaproteobacteria bacterium
TCGTCGGCAGGTGTACCGAAGTAGTGATCAAAACTGACGTCGCTGTCTTCCTGCCATGAATAGCCGGAGCTGTCGGTCTCGACATTGTTGGTCGGCTGGCCCTGCGGCAGGATCGAAAAGCCGGCCTTTGACTGGTGATGGTTGTTGATCAGCGTTTGCAGTCGTTCCTGCCCTTGCTGTGTGTCGCTGCGCAGTTGCACGCCGAGCACCATTAGCTGATCGAAGCCGCGGCGAAACGCGACGGCATCGAGTGGCACACGAAAGCCCATGCCAATCTCGACAGCGCGATTGAAATCGGTCAGCCAGGCGATCTCCTCGCTCACTTTTAGGTCGGGTCCATCGGGCTGTAGCTGATCGGCTTCGTCTGCGGAAGGGTCGGGTGCGACGGCGAGTTCCGCCGGAACCGGTGCGCCCAGTTGTTCCAGCACCCGTTCGCCGTTGTTGTACCCCATGAGCACCAGGC
>CAYGSQ010000183.1:0-6807 GCA_964352435.1 uncultured Gammaproteobacteria bacterium
TTGGCAATCGGCAAAGGTGGTAGCGATATTGCTCAGAGCCACGCTGCCGAACACCTATATAGACTAGCAGTCGGCCTGGACCTGACCCGAAGCAATGTACAGGCTCAAGCCAAAAAAGCGGGGCGACCCTGGGAAATCGGCAAGGCGTTTGATCACTCCGCCCCCATCAGCGCGATAACGCCGCTTAACGGCACCGCGTTACCTACGTCCGGCGCCATTTCGCTCAAGGTCAATGGCGACACAAAGCAACGCGGTGATCTGTCGGAGCTGATCTGGAGTTGCGCCGAGGTGATCGCGGTCCTGTCCACACATTATAGATTGGTCGCGGGCGACTTGATTTACACCGGCACGCCAGCGGGCGTTGGTCCGGTTAAGTCAGGCGATCAACTTGTTGGCAACGTCGATGGTCTCGCCCAGTTGAGTGTTTCGATCGGCCAGTAGTTTAGTGATTGGCGGAGCGCATCACGCGCTCTATGTCGAACACGCCATCGGCATCCACATCGACCGCAACCCGAGAACCTGTGCCTTCGTAATGCCAGTGCTCAATTGCATCGGCGATACCGTCACCGTCTATATCTGTCGTCACCAACACACGACGACCCTGCGAGTCACGGCGAATACTGACACGATAGTCGGCGATGCCGTCAGCATTGACGTCATTCTCCACGCCTACGCTGCGGCCATGTGCATCGACCAGGATGGTATTGATGCGTTCGGGGACACCGTCGAGGTTCGCGTCGATGACCTGACGCACACGGGTGGCGAATTCGAACGAGCTATCTGATTGATCCAATGCCAACGCCGCGTTGGAAGCGAGCAGAAGCGCGCACAGAGCGGAGCAGCCCAGGCCGCCAATTGGCCTGGCTTTGAATGCGAAAACGATGGGCTCTCTCCACGATGAATCGGACACGTGATGACAAAACGAATGTCATCGACTACTGCCCTTGTGCTGGAGCGCTCAGGAGCCATTTCATATTAGTGGGACGTCCGCGATGAGTCCGAGAAGAGATTCACACAAATTCGTTGAACATAAATCGCATTGCGAGGCGTTCCTCGCGCACCTTTAAGGCGCCCGCGTCAAAGGCGTGTGCGGAGCAAACGCTGGCGGCCAAAGCACTAACTGAAAAATGGACTATATTTTAGTGAGCAACGGTTTCAGCTGCTGCCGATCACTTTGCCGCACTCGCATATATCGGATACCGAGGGACTCATCGTTGAACCGGATGAACAGGATTTAGAGCCAGGGACGCAGAATGAGCCGCGAAAATAGGAAGAAGCCTACGCCGGACGCAACATCCACTCCATCATCACGCCGCTCCGGGCTAAAGCAGATGGCGTCCGCATCGTTGCTGATCGTCGCACTGTTTGCGATCTATGCAATCGGCGTCACCAATCGACTGGAGGAGACCGAGCAGCACAGCTTGCGGATACTGGCGCAGATGGGTGACTCCGTCGAAAGCGTTATCGCCAAATCGATTCAGGTCGTCGATAGCCTGAGCAAGCTCGACTACGCGTGTGAATTTTTCGGGCAACAGTCGCGCCTGACACCGGACCGCCAAACCGGCTGCAAGGAACTCGAAACGTTCATCCGTCAGGGAGAAAAGTTCAACCCGGATTCACTGGAAAAATGTCAGGACACCGAAGACCCGGGTGCCGTCGAAACCACGCTTGATTTCGACAAGTTCCTCGAGTCGTCGCAAAGCGGTTTCGCGATCGGGCTCAAATTTAATCGAGTATTGCGACGCTACCGCAAGGACGAGTCGCTAAAAACAATTGAGTGCGACGAAAAGCCAGAGTCGAAATCGCTCAGCCTGCACCTCGACCTCGATGAGGTGCTGGATGCCACGTCATTCGGCAGCGCCTTTCAGGCGATCCTGATCGCCGATGATCAAGCGCAGGTTATCAGCCAACACACGCCCAGCGGCCACGCTTTGTTCGAACCACCGGGTCAGCATCTGGACCATGAGTCTGCGAGTTTCGCCGTTGGAAGTCTGGCGCAGTTGATGTCCGTCAAGAGCAAGTCCGGCGAACCGATAGCTATATCATTGCCGACCAAAACCACTTCCGTGGATCGCGTGCGCCTGGCAGGTGCCCGGTACACGTTGATGTGCCAGCCCCTCGTGCTTGACTATCCGGCGGCAGCCTACACAACAAAGGACACAACAAAGGATGCATCACAGGACACAACATCAGGCGCAACGCAGAACGTTGCGGTGGCACCGTCCAAAGCATACCGAATCTGCGGCCTGATTGATGGCGGACACTCGCTTCGCCGCTCACTGGAGATTGCATCGCCGCTGGTCATTGGCATGTTCGCGTTTGTGCTTCTGGGAATTCTCGCGTGGCCCATCGTCAAGCTGACCACGCTTCGTCCACGCGAGCGGATGCGCTTCGTTGAAGTCTATGTGGCAATGTTGGCGACGATCGCGGTTTTGATGGTGGGCACCGTATTGCTGCTCAGCACGGACAGGGCATTCATGGGTAATGACGGGTCGCGCGCACGGCTTGCGCATATGGCTGTGAGTCTCGAAACCAACCTCAAGGACGAATTCAGGCAAGCGCGCGCACAGCTCCACGTGTTCGACACCGCACTGCCCGATGTGGTCGAGCAATGGATGGACGTATGCGCCCAACGGGACGCAGACGAAGAGAAAGGACCATGTAAAGGAGACCGGCCAAACTGGTTGAAGACCAGGATTCTCGAGAACTGGGCGAGTAGCGATGGGATTGATTTTCCTCTGCCCGCCGCGTACCCGTACCTGTCGCAAGTATTTTGGATGAGGCTCGACACGGGCATGCAGGTTCTCAAGGCGACGGCGAGAACGGCCAACACGCCTGCGGTAAGAGTCGACAGTCGCGAATACTACAAGGCCGTCGCAAACGAAACGCTGTGGGACGTTGAAGCTGCAGACACAAACAATGAGAAGAACGACGCCATCGAAAACGACAACAAGTATTTCGTCCAGTCATTTCGCTCACTCACGACGGGCGCCTTTTCTGCCGCCCTTTCGACACGCTCCGACCACGCCTGCAGCGAAAATAGCGGGAAAACGTCAGACGGCGATGCGAGCCCCGTATGCAAACTCCGTGAAGAAGACAGAGCAAAAGAAGGAGAAACAAAGGACTTCGATCTTGGCATCGTCCTTTCGTTTGAGCCGCTCTCGCTGGTTAACCCAATACTGGCCCCGGGCGTGAGTTTTGCCGTGGTCGATAACCATACCGGCACCACCGTCTTTCATTCGGATGTGCGCCACGCAACGGTCGAGAATCTGTTTGACGACGAGGGCATCTCCGATCGGCTGCGGGCTGCCATCCAGTCAAAAGCCACGGTCGATTTCGACGGACGTTACCGCACCCGACCTCATCGCATCCACGTCAATCATGTGGAAAATATTCCCTGGACGATCGTGATGTTCGAGGATGCCGAAATTACGCGCACCAGTAGCGTTGAAGTGCTGTCTCGGGCAACGTTGATGATTGCCGTGCATTTGTCGGTGCTTGGCCTGCTTACTGGCATCTATCTATCAATCAACGGTCGCGAAACGCCCGCCTGGATTTGGCCGACTGCCCACTGGCCGCATGAAGATCGAATCAGGTTTTACCGCGGCGGCTGCTGGTGGCTCGTGGCGTGGGGCCTCGCCACAATGACGGCTATCTTCCTGCTCAACGGAACCGGCCTGAGATGGGCTATCGCTGTGCCACAATTGATCATTGTAATCTTTTTGTTTGCCGGGGCCGTTCGTGCCGCAAGTCACAAGATAGTCAGGCGGTTTGAACGCCTCGGTCAGTGGGCACTGATCGCGACGCTCGTCACCTGTGCCGTGTTAAGCACCATCTTCGATCACAATCTGGCTGATCCTCCGTTGGTCGCGGCCGCGTTTGTCGCGGCACTTGTTTTGACGCTCATCGGGACGCGACTCAAGCACATTCATATCGGTGGTATAACGCGGTGGATCATTATCGCCGCCGCGCTTGTGGCGATCTGCATGATAGGAATCTTCGACTCACTGTTCTGGGCCGGGTGGTGTTTGATCGCATTCTTCGCGTGCTATTTGATGATGCCGCTGGACTCGTGGAATCACCGGCTGCGCGGGTATCAACTGATGTCTATGCTGGTGTGGCTGGTAATAGCTGTGCCGCCCGCCGTTGGTTATTTCAAAATTGCGCACGAGCGAGAGTTGCTGATCCTGAAAGCGCTGGAAGAGGACTACACAGGTCGCGCTGATGTCTATCGGCAAAACGAATTGAAACAACAATTCAAGGACCATCCCGGCGCTGCAACGTTCTACGCTCAGCGAACAGGTCAAAAGCCACTTGTCAAACGACCGGCAGATTGCAAAGAAAGCGACTTGATGAGCTGCGCGAATGGAGCGTTTGCCGTCAGCGACATCGGGCGCCTGAGCTATCTCCCCTACGTCCGCGCGAGCGAACGAAAAGACGAAAAATACGGCGCCAATTCGGTGTGCGGACAATCCGACGGCGCCGTCGACAAGCTTTGTACGTCATTGGGCGAAACGATTGATCGTCACTTTCCCATTTACAACGAAATGACCAGCTATGGTCGGTATAGGCGAGTGCCGAGTAATGGCGATGGGCAGCAAGCGTTGGCCAGAATCTCTCTGCCGTTTGGCAGCGCCATTTTTCTTGGCTCGATAATTTCTCTGGGCTTGCTGTGGGCGTGGGTGGCGTATGGGGCCCGCCGCTTGTTCTACGGTGAAATTGGCGCACGCACTGCACCTTTAACTGTGGCTCAAATCGTCAGCCACAGCATTGAGCGTCACACCATCGCGACGCTGGCGACGCGGGCGCAGTACGCTTTTGTGGACAGGCATAGCGACACCCACGACGTGTTCAACTTGTCGCAAGAGGTGTCACTGCACGAATTGGAACGCCGTGATTGCGACGGGCCCGTGCTCTGTACGCACCTTGGCGATGCTTTGCGCGATGACAGGCTCCGAGTCAGAGTGCTGGCTTTGCTGGAGAAATTAGCGCGGTGCCGTCAGGGCGATGTGCTTGTTCTGACCGGTGTGCCAATAGCCCAAACCCAATCTTCCGTCTCACCGGCGGACGAGTCGGCCCACATGGATGGGCGCGTGGTGGCCTTCCCATTTGAGAACGACGGGGAAAGCGCGCGATGGCGCGACATACTGGCGCACTTCGAGTCAGTCGACGTCAGCATTCGCGGAAGTATCGAAGCACCCATGGCCAGCAAAGCGTCGCTGTCGCAATTGCCGGATAAGGACTGGCTCGACGTTGAGCTGGGCGCAATGTCGGACCTGGCAAGCCTCATGGGACCGGATTACGAACGCGCACTCACCGAGCCATTAACGCGACGCGAGGTGATCAAGGAAATAGGCAAACGCGCTGACTGGTTTTACCGCTCACTGTGGGACAATTGCACGACAGACGAGAAGCTCGTACTCACGCAACTTAGCCGCGAAGGCGTCGTCAACCCCAGACAGGTCAATGCCGTTCGCTCGCTGCTGGCGCGCGGCTTGCTCCGTATGGATCCGGTTCTAAAACCGGTTAACAATAGTTTCGGCCGTTTCGTTGCCTCGATGTTCGACGCCGATGAGGTCAGCCAACTGGAACTGGCCGGCCGCAAACAGGGCTTCAACAAGCGCCGCATTCTGATGAGTCTCATTCTGGTTGTGATGCTGTTTCTGTGGTTCACGCAACGCGACGTGGTGGAGACATGGATCACCTATGTGGGCGCCATCGCGGTGGGCATGACCGGTGTGCTGAAAATTATGGACAGCCTTAAAGGCGGCGCGGCGCAACGTTAGCCGTAAAGCTGCTCGCGCGCCAGCGGGCCTATGCTTCTAAATCGATCGTCAGCCACGGCTTATCACTTGGCGGCGTATTGACGGTAATGTTATGGCCCGCATCGATAGCCTCATCGAGTAACTCGAATACCTGCCGCATGTGGGCCCGATAGTGTGGCAGGTGCGGCTCGGTCGCTGCATAGGTTAGATGTAAGGTCGTTGCCTGAGCGGGATCGTGGGTCGCAATAAATCGCTCGATGGTTTCGATGTCAGGATTGTGGTGCTTGCCATTGGCGGACACGACGTGGTGTGTGGCACGAATGCTGTCGAACACGCCCTCGGGAAAATTACGAATGCTTCCGTGATGGGGCCACTTGAACAGGTCTACCTCACACGGCGTGCTGTCAAGCCAGCCGCCATCCCGAAGCGTATCGAGCACATAGTCGCCACGCGCATCGCCGGTCAGCAGAAGTCGTTTTGATTCGTGCTCCACCATCAGCACAATGCTGGAGAGATTGGCCACGGATGTATCGAGCGTCTGCGCGGTTTCCTCGACGGTGGCGGACTTAAGTCGCAGCTCGTCCATGTACTTTTTCCACGTCTTTCTCAACGCCTCGATTTCAGCGACTCGCGGTCCTAAAACATGGATCGTTAGCGCCTCAAAGCTGTCGATACTTGCGCCGGCAGTTACCAGACCGTCCGGGAAACCTGGTATTCCTGGTATGCGTAGCGTGGTTGCCAGCCTGGACACCTGGTTCCCCTGGGCAACCCCCGCCATTACGACACCGAAATCAGACGCTGAGTCGGCTAAAGCTGAGGCAATGAGGGCGCTGGCCGTTGATGCTATAGACACCGTTGCCTCGGTGGAGCCTCCGGAATCATTGATGTCTGCACCGCCAATCGCGTGAAAACTGTTATGCCATAACTGTTTGATCTCGAGCAGCGGTCGATTGGGCATCTGGTCGACGTTGTAGCGCAGAAGTTTTTCGAATCCGCCGATATGGTCCGAATCAATATGACTGATCAGGGCCAGATCAATGAC
>CAYGSQ010000184.1:0-6774 GCA_964352435.1 uncultured Gammaproteobacteria bacterium
ATGCGGCCCCAGCGGGGGTCGCATTGCGGAGAGCATGGGTGAAGACGCTACCCTTGCCAGCAGCCTGACCGCCGCGATGGTCGAAGGCTTTCAGGGCGACGCCTTGTCCGCTCCCGATTCTATTGCCGCCTGCGCCAAACACTTTGCCGGTTACGGCGCCGTGGAGAGCGGTCGCGACTATGCGACCACCGACGTCACCGAACGCCAATTGCGTAATTTCTATCTGTTACCTTTCAAGGCAGCCGTCGACGCCGGTGTGGCGACCATTATGACGTCGTTCAGCGACATCGATGGCGTACCCGCCACGGCCAGCCATTTTTTATTGCGTCAGGTTTTGCGCGACGAGTGGAAGTTCGACGGCATGGTCGTGAGCGACTGGGATTCGGTGCGCCAACTCGCCATCCACGGCTTGACCGAAGATGACCAGGCGTCTGCACTCGCCGCGGCAACGGCCGGGGTCGACATGGAAATGGTCGGGCAATCCTATGTCGCCCATCTCGCCGGGCATATCGAGGCGGGCAACATCGCGGCGGACGTGGTTGACGACATGGTCGCCAATATTCTGCGTACCAAGTTTCGACTGGGGTTGTTCGATCAACGACCAATACGTCAAACGGCCAACCGCGACGACGATGTTGCCCTCGCCCGCGCCGCTGCATACACCGCCGCATTGCAAAGCGCGGTGCTCTTGAAAAATGCGAACGGTCTTTTGCCACTCAATGCGGCCGACCTCAATTCCATCGCTGTCGACGGCCCGTTGGCGGATGCGCCGCATGAACAAATGGGCACGTGGGTGTTTGCTGGCGCCGCGAGTCGAGTTACAACGCCTCTGACCGCACTGCGCGCCGAACTGGCCGGCAAGACCGACGTGCACTATGCGCGCGCCATGGCAACGTCACGCAGCCATGACCTCGACAATCCGCAGGGTCTGAGCGACATGGTCGGCGCCGCGGATGTAACGCTGCTATTTTTGGGCGAAGAATCCATTTTGTCAGGCGAGGCACACAGCCGCGCGGACATCGATCTGCCGGGTGCGCAGCTGGCGTTGGCCCGTCATCTACACGCCTGTGGCAAACCTGTGGTCGCGGTGATCATGGCGGGGCGCCCGCTGACGCTGACCGGGCTGCTCGACTACGTAGACGCCATCTTGTTTGCCTGGCACCCCGGCGCTGAAGGTGGCCAGGCTCTCACCGACCTCCTGCTCGGTCACAGCAGCCCGTCAGGCAAGTTGCCGGTGACCTTTCCACGGATGGTCGGGCAGATTCCGATTTACTACAATCAAAAACGCACCGGTAAGCCACCGTCACCGGAACAAACCGTACTCATTGACGACATCGAGGTCGAAGCGGCGCAGACGTCGTTCGGCATGTCGTCCTATCACCTGGATGCCGGCTATCAGCCTTTGTTCGAGTTCGGTTTTGGCCTGTCCTACGCAAAATTCGTCTACGACGATTTGACGCTGAGTGCGCAGGAAATCGCACCCAACGAATCACTCACGGTTAGTGCCACACTGGCAAACACGGGTCATGTGGCCGGCGATGAAATCGTGCAGCTCTACGTGCGCGACCTGGTTGGCAGCCTGACGCGACCGGTGAAGGAGTTGAAAGGCTTCATGCGCGTGCATCTGGCAGCGGGCGAAAAAAAGACTGTGAGCTTCGCGGTTGATGGCCGTGATCTGGCCTTCTTCGGTCGTGCTGGACGCTACCAGACAGAGCCCGGGGCATTCCACGTATGGATTGGCGGCAGTTCGGCCACGCAGTTACGCGGTGAGTTTCAGGTGCACGCTTAACCAGCTGCTTTAACTACGACACACCAAGCAGTTGCATGACTTCACGGACGTCGGCGTCACCGCTGAGCAACAGGCGCAACGTATCTTCCACCGTCAAATCGCCAAGCGGCAGCTTTTGGAACGCCGGTATTTCTTCCAGTCCGATAGGCTCACTATCGGGTGTGCCACCGACACTGGCGAGCGCGCGGGCCACGGTGATCAAATCGGTTAAGTCGGGTTCAGGTGCTGTGTCGCGTGCGTAGTTGAGACGACAACGAGCAACCTCTTGCAGCGCCTCGTCGAAACCCCAATGCTTGAGCAACGCGGCGCCGACTTGCGGTGCAAACTTGTTAATACTTGGCGTCAAACGTGCGGCGTCCGCCAAATAGCGCTTTTCGTTCTCCAGAGATCGCAGTAGCGGCAACACACCGATATCCTGAAGCAAGCCGGCCAACATGGCCCGATCAGGCTCAAAGATCTTGTAGCGCCGCGACAAGATGGATGCGAACGCCGCCGTGCGAGCGCTCTGGCGCCAGGTGTTCTGCATGAGCTGACCGAGTCCGGCCGAGCGGGTACTGAACATGGCCCGCATGGAATGCGCCGTAACCAAATTGCGCGTTGTGCGCATACCGAGTCGTTTGATGCCGGTCTCGATATCGTCTACCGCCTTGACGCCGCGGTAGATCGGGCTGTTGGCGACGCGAATCAGGTAGGCGGACGTACTCGCGTCGGCCTGCACGACACGTGCCACGGTGGCGGGAGAATGGTCATCACGTTGCATGGCCGCACGCAGACGGATCGCCACGTCCGGCATACTGGGAAGGCGCGCACGGTCAGTCATGATGTCCCGATACGCGCGCGCGAATAATCCGCTAATCGGTTTTGGCTTAACCGCCACTGATGCACTCAACGCCTTTCTCCATGGCACGCTTACATAGCCGTTAGCGGCCGGACGGCGAAAATACTGAGCGCCGTCGTTACGTCCGCTGTGGTAGGCCAAGCGCGGGTTTTAGGTGCACACAACCCAATGCCGCACACGGATTTATGAACACAAAACGATAAATCGACAAGGCGATGGATTTTTTTGGCCGCGTAGCGGTCAAACGGTGCGAGCCAACACGGGAGCAATCTCATGGATCAAATCCAGAAAATTCTCGCACTATTGGGCGCCGGCGTGTGTTTTAGCGCGATGGCACAGTTACCCGTGACCGAAACCGAGGGCTGCCTCGAGGGGCCAATGGCGCAGTTTGGCCAGTACCTCGGCAGTTGGGATATGAAAGACACGCAGCTTGCCGCCGACGGCAGCGGCTGGTCGGACGGCGCAGGCGCGCGCTGGGACTTTGTCTGCGTGGGCAACGGGGCCGCCGTTCAAGACTACTGGATGCCGAACGGTGGTGGTGTGGGTACCAATTTACGCATCTACCAACCCGAAACCGAATCCTGGGAGATTGCCTGGACCGCGACGACACAGCCGGGCATGACACTGATTACCGCCAGCAAGGAAGCGCAGACCGGCAATATCGTCATGCACTACAAATCGCCGATACCCAACCCGTTACGACGCATCATCTTCTTTCCCGCAGCAAAAGACAGCTGGAAGTGGCACCTTGAACAGTCTATGGACGAAGGCAAAACCTGGTTCGCGGTCTACCGCATGAGTGCGACGCGCCGCTAGCCTGCATTGTTCACAAAACATCGCATGGTTCATGAATAATGCAGGCTAGTGTCCTGGCGGCACGCTGACCAATTGTTCGCGCTCAATGCCGAGTCGGCCCGTCGGCACCGCCTGGCGCCGTATGGCGCGCTGCGGTGCCAGCATGTACAAGTCGCCGTTGAGCCCGACCATCTGCGACGGCACGCCGCACGCCTTCGCCACGGCACCGTTGGCAGCCAGATGACGCGGCTCGCCGTGAACGGGTATCGCGGTGCGCGGTTTAACCCACCCGTACATATCACGCAATTCATCTTGCGCCGGATGCCCTGACGCGTGGATCGGATCCTCGAGCATGGTTTCGTTAATCACGTTGACGCCCAGTGAGCGCATTCGCGCGCACAAGGTTTCCACCGCGCGTTCATTCCCGGGTATGACCCGTGAGCTCAATATCAGCGTGTCGCCCGCATCGAGCGACACGGCGGGATGCCGGTCCCCGGCCAGACGGTCGAGCGCCGCACGCGGCTCACCCTGACTGCCGGTCGCCACCGCCAGCACCTCGTGCCGCGGCAGATAACCCAGATGTTCTGCCGTGATAAAGCGCTCGGTGGGATCCCACAGGCGGGCGGTGACCGCCGCGCGATAGTATTCATCCAGTGACCGGCCAAGCAAACCCGCATGGCGCCCCGTCGCGCGCGCGACCCGCGCCAAAGTGCGCAATCGAGCCACGTTGCTGCCAAAGCAGCCGACGAATACGCGACCGGTCGCTTGTCCGACCGCCTTGACCAGGCCATCGTACAGCGCGCCCTCACTGGCTGAACGCCCGGCAACCGTTGCATTGGTTGAATCACAGACCATCGCCAGGACGGCCGGTTCGGACAGCTGCTGAAACGCTGCGGCATCGTAAGCTGGCCCAACGACCGGCGCCGGATCGAGCTTCCAGTCACCCGTGTGGAACACGCTGCCGCACGATGTGCGAATAACCAGCGCCTGGGATTGGGGCGTCGAATGCGTCATGTCGAGCCATTCAATAGCAAATGGTTCGATCTGATGGCGGGTGCCCGGCGCAATTTCATGCAGCGGCACTTGCTCGAGCAATCCCGCGCGCGCGAGCTTGGGGCGTAGCAAGGCGAGCGTGAAAGCGGTGGCGTATACCGGGCAGCGCAAACGTGGCCATAGATGCGCCACGGCACCCACGTGATCAAGATGGGCATGCGTGATGAGCAACGCGCCAAGCTGGTCACGGCGCTGTTCGATGAACTGCGGGTCGGCCATTTGCAGGCGCGGGCCGCTCTCGCCTTCACGCGCAAACGTGACCCCACAGTCGACCATGATCCAACGCCCGTCATGACCGTACAGATTCATGTTCATACCAATTTCACCGGTGCCGCCCAGAGGCAGAAACCACAGGTCCTGTGGGCCTGGCGTCACGGACAGATCATGGCGACTCGACGGTCGGTGCCGCGATGTCTTCCAACGAGATAATCAAATCCTTGTACACAGTGTAGGTATTGCTGCGTTTTGGATCCGCCGCACCGTTACTGGTGTACGGCAGCATCCAAAACCCGTTGTATTCAAATCCCGGGACCAGGTCGACGACGCCGTTTTCAATCAGCGCGGTCCAGTTTTCCCCAGGGCGCGCGGCATACAGGCTGTAATACGCGCGGTTGCCACCAGCGACCTGCACGACCTGTTTGAAATGCAACCAGCCGTCTTGCGGATATGCAACGCCACGAAACCGCCACGGCATCTTGCCCAGGCGAATTTTGTC
The DNA here is from genome assembly GCA_964352435.1 of uncultured Gammaproteobacteria bacterium. GTDB lineage: Bacteria > Pseudomonadota > Gammaproteobacteria > Steroidobacterales > JBCCMA01 > JBCCMA01. The sequence goes on from CAYGSQ010000184.1 coordinate 5,191, forward strand.
GTCGTAGTGCGGCCCTTTGCGCACGGCCGGCTGGTGAAAAAGCCCGCCAAATTGCTCGGCCGTTTTACCGCGATGTTTGCGATAGGCCTGCGGGTAACCACGCTGCCCGACATTGGTTAGCACAATTTCGCCATTGGGTGCCGACGTTTTGTATTGACTGATAATGGTCTGTTTAAAGCCCGTGCTCTGGCTGGAGTTATCGCGCCGATACACTTCGTTGATCATCGGCGCGTCAAAATACTGCGAATGCGCGATGTAGATTGTCTGTCCTGCTTTGATGCCTTTACAACGCGGCAACAAACAGTGGCGCCAGTTGCCGTGCTGGCGCGTGCTGGTGTTGAGAATATCCATACGCATGCCCTCGGGCGAATGCGCAACGTGTTCCGACCCGTTGGTCCACTGCGGATGATCGGGCAGCACATGGTCGTAGACTTGCTCGGGCTGATCAAAGGCAAACGCGAACTGGACACCGGGACCTGTGCTTCGAGACGACCACGGCTGTGGCGCAGGCGCCGCGTCTGGATCGGGCGGCGCACGCGGTTCGGATGCCACCGACGCCGGCGCAGGTAGTGACGCGATTGCGGGCGGCTTTTCGGGCTGTGGCGCAACGTCTGGCATGCGATGAATCCAGACGTCCTGATCAACCGCCGCAACGTAAACATAGGCGTTAATATTTTCCACATAGGCGAAGCGGCCATACACACCGTTGGGTGTGCTCGGCGGTCCCTTGGCCACACGCTCATACATGCCGGCTTGCGGGTCAATGTGATAGAGCGCACCGTTGACGTAGGCGGCGAACAGCTTGAGCCTGGAGTTCCACGCAAGCCCCGGCCCTTCGTATCGGGCCAGCGGCTCGAGTCCGCGTAGAGAAACCGGATCGGCCTGCGGGTTATTCAGATCGAAGCGCTTGTAATTGCACTGCCGCCGCTGACAGCCGCCAAGCAGCAGCAGGTGATCACCGCCGGCCGCAAGCGAAAAATTCTTGAACAACGCGGTGCGCGAGTAATACCGCCAACGGCTATCCGCTGGATTGAATGACGCCAGTTGCCCGTCACCCGATGTGTGCACCCAGATCAGGCCGGTCGCCGGGTCGCGCGCCGTGCCGCCAAGCCAGTGACCGCTGATCTGCGCCTCACTCAGCGGCGCTCTCCACTGACGCAAGCCCGTGTCGAATCGTTCGATGCGGCTGTGGCCCGCGATGGAGCTGGGTGACGTCCCAATCGCGCCAATGGCCAGTAGCGAGTTGAGTGTCGGCTCATAAACCAGCGAGTCGTAGGTATGGGGAACACGCGGGCTACCGTCCGCCATGCGCCCTTGCCGCTCGGCGTCGAGGTCGTGAAACGCAGGCCCCGGCTCGCTTGGCTCCGATAGACGTCGCCATAGCCATTTGTGCAGGTCCAGCTCGTAGACCTCGTTGCCCCAGTAGTCGCTGTGGCCACCGCCATAGATGAACATGCGCTGACCCAACTGATCGACCGCCGCACCGTTCCACGCCTCCACAACGCCCCTGAAGCCCACGTAGCCCGAAAAGCAGCAAGCACCGGACGGACAGGGATTGCCCTGATCGAGGCGGGTGTTGGGCAT
>CAYGSQ010000185.1:0-6760 GCA_964352435.1 uncultured Gammaproteobacteria bacterium
GCGCAATGATGGCAGTGACGGGCAGGGTGGTTGGATATTCACAGAAACCAGCGTACTTCTGGACGGGACGCGACACGGACAAACCATCTGGGCCGATAACGACGGTGACGGCGATCTCGATTTGTTCATGGCCAATGTAGAAAATAACACCGGCAATGGTTTTGTGCGCATCTTCGAGAATGACGCCGGAGAGTTTAACAGCGAGCGTCCATTGGCTGAGCTGAGCATCAACTACGGTTTGGCCGACTGGTCCGACTACGACAGCGACGGTGATCTGGATATTCTCGTCGTGGGCCTCATTCAGGATAACGATGGCGTCACTCAAAGGTTGCTTAGAATTTATGAGAATGCGGCGGGCGCGTATGTTCCACGCAACATCATTTTGCCCAACGCGTTCCCCTGGATGGATTTGCACGCAGCGACCTGGGCTGACTACGACTCTGACGGGGACGTCGATATTCTGGTCACAGGGCGAGTCTTTGTTCAGGGCGATATGGCCGGTGCAGCGGAAGTATTTGTCAATGACGGCGGTACGTTCACACCGCTGGGCCGCGAACTTCCCGCGCCCATCGGTTCGGCCGGCCGCGGTGGCAGCTTTACGTGGTTTGATATCGATAGCGACGGCGACCTTGATTATTTTGTTGCCGGCGCGTACCCGGCGTCGCCTGGCGATAGCCTGCTTGCCGCGCAGATGCACCTGTACAGGAATGACGCCCAGACGCCAAACGCCGCGCCACAGGCGCCGGGCGCGCTGCGCACGACGGTGACCGGCGACACTGTAGAGCTGGCGTGGGATCCCTCAACGGACGATGCCACGGCAACCGAAGCAATCACCTACCAGCTCGAAGTCTTTAGCGCCGCCACTGGCGCGACACCATCGGGCGCACTGCTACCCCGATCGGGTAGTGTCAGTGCGGTGACCAGCTGGTTGCTAAAAGATCTACCCGACGGCGACTATGTCTGGTCGCTGCAGGCGATTGATTCTGCCTTTAATGGAAGTGTTGCGACGTTGGGTTCGTTTACGATCGGTGCGCAAACCGACAGCGATGGCGACGGCATCGCCGACGACGCGGACAATTGCCAGCAACTGGCCAACGCTGATCAACGAGACACGAACGCAGACGGCTATGGCAACGTCTGCGACCCGGATCTGAATGACGATGGTGTCGTAAATGTCGTAGACCTTGGGCGGCTGCGCCAGGTGTTCTTTACCGCTGACGCCGACGGTGATTTCAATGGCGATGGTGTCGTCAATGTGGTCGACCTGGGCACGCTGCGCAGTTTCTTCTTTATGCCACCGGGACCAAGTGGTGTGGCGCCCTAGTGCGCGAAATAGGATTCTTGGGATTTGCCTGATGAGCGCGCAACGATCTGGCAGGTGCCAGTCGCTACCGGTTGATCGACGATGTTGGCCTTGGCGTCAGGGTCGTCGGTAACAACGAGAAAAATGGAGTAGCACAAATGACATCTCGCCCACACTCTCTTTTGTGGCTGGCAAAAACCGGTTTGTTACTTTTCGCCAACGCAATGTGTCATCTCGCGGTGGCTGATATCGAGGTTATTGTTGCGACGGCAGGCGAGAAGGCCGACGTGGGCGTGGCCAACGATTCGGTGGGCTTCATGTACAACTTCGCCGTTAGCCCGGACGGCAGTTGGTGGGTCGGTCATTTCGAACTTGATGATGCGCTGGACTCTTTTCATTTGCGCGGCCAGACAGACACCGCTTCGGATGTCATTTGGATCGAGGAGCAAATGGCGCCTGCCGGTCTTGCGGGCCAGCTCAGCGCTTCTTCGGCCGATCGCCAACTGAATATCAACGACAATGGCGATGTGGTTGGATTTGCCCGGGTCCAGGACATGGGCGTAAATCAGGGGCAAATTGTCTACCGATACGATGGCGCTGCCATGGAGGTACTAGCGGCGACCACTCAAGCCATTCCCGCATTGCCGGGCGCGAGTTATGGTTTCGATTTTCTATCACCGAACATTGATGCGACCGGCGTTGCGTCATTTTACGCTGACAATATTACGGGTGCGGGCATTTCCACGGCCAATGATGCGCTCACAGTCTCAGGCAATGGCAGTGTTTTTGGCGGACAACAAAAAGGCGTCACACTGTATGCCTCAGACCCGTTGACGACGATTGATGCAGGCCGGTACGTGGTCGGCAGCAGCGACGATCGCTTCATATTTGCGGGCGATACGTCAGGCAGTACGGCGACCGATGACGTCATTGTCGTCGGCAGTCTGGGATCAGCAGGCGACGTGGTGATGCAGGAGGGTGTGACGGAGGTTACCACCGCGGCCGGGCTGGAACTGTTCGATGTTGCTTCCCACGTTCTGTTTGGTGGTAACGCTTGGTTTGTTGCCGGCGATACCACGGCAGGCACGGGTGTTGTGGTCCGAGATGGTGTTGTCATTGGCTCAGAGGGTGGCCCGGCGCCGAACGGTTTTTATTACGTCGGCGACCCGGTTGCATTGGCCGTCGATGACAATGGCAATTACGCGTGGGTTTGGCAAACCAGTAACCCTGATCCCGAACGCGACCTATTGCTGGTCTACAACAACGCCACCATTCTCGCCGTCGAACACGACATCCTGCTGTACGATTTCGACGCGGACGGTGGGGTGGAGGAAGTTAGAATGGACAGGCTGTTCGACGACTTCTTCGATCTGGAACTGGCCGGCGACCACGTCTACTTTATGACCGAGTTGGATAACCCCGTAACCACCGAGTTTATCGGGTACGGATTCTTGCGCGTTCCGGTCGACAACGATGTGGACGGTGACGGCGTTCTGGACGGTGCTGATAAGTGCATCGAGGTGGCGAACTCAGATCAGCGCGATACGAACGGCGACGGCTTTGGCAACGTGTGCGACGCAGACCTCAACAATGACGGCACGATCAACGTTGTCGATTTGGGTTTGCTTCGAAGCGTATTCTTCGGCTCCCATGCTGATGCGGATTTCAACGGCGATGGCATAGTAAACGTGATCGACCTGGGCGTGCTTCGCGGAACGTTTTTTGGCGAGCCTGGGCCGTCGGGTCTGCAATAGGCGATTGACCCGTTCGCTTTATGCGGGCGGTCTACGGGTAGCGCACTACGCTTAGAACGTATTGGTATTGAGCTCGAAAATCGGCAGCAAAATAGCCATGACGATAATCAGCACGATGCCACCCATCACCAGCACCATGAACGGTGCCAGCAAACTGGTCAGCATTTTGCGCAGCGTGTCGAGCTCCTGCTCCTGCGAATCGGCCGCTCGCAGCAGCATGGCGTCGAGCTCGCCGCTGGCCTCGCCGCTGGAGATCAGCCGCATGGTCATCGGCGGGAACAGTTTGCTGACATCGAGCGACTTGGCGATTGACGCACCTTCACGCACGCGCTCTGCCGCCACATCGATGGCTTCGCGCATAGGCACGTTGGTGACCACGCTGGACGCAATCCCCATCGCGGTGATAACGGGCACGCCGCTGGACGCCATGATACTTAGCGTGCGTGCAAACTGCGCCGTGTTGGCCGAGCGCACGAAGCGTCCGATGACCGGCATTTTCAGCAAGGTGCTGTGCCAGGCGCGGCGCGGGCCGGTTTGTTTGAGCAATGTGTAGATGCCAGCGCCGAGCGCCACAAGGCCAATCAACACGAAAAAGCCGTAGCTTTGTAAAAACGCGCTCATGGAAATCAATGCCCGGGTCAGCGCAGGCACTTCCATTTTCATGTCCTCGAACACCTGCACCACGGGTGGCACAACCGTCAACAACAAGAACACGACGATGCCCAATGCAGCCAGCGTCAGGAAGATAGGGTAGACCATGGCCTCGAGTACCTGGCCACGCAGGGTTTGCTGGGACTCCGCGTAGTCGGCCAGACGTTCGAGCACGCCATCGAGATTACCGGACTGTTCGCCGGCCGCGACCGTCGCCCGATACAGATCGGGAAATGCTTTTGGAAAATCACCGAGGCCACTGGCCATCGTGTGACCTTCAAGCACCCGGGCACGTACACCAAGCAGGATCTTTTTGGGGCGTGGTTTTTCATTCTGCTCGGCCACCGCCTGCAGCGCCTCATCGAGCGGCAGTCCGGCGCGGAACATCGTGGCAAGCTGGCGTGTGATGAGTGCCAGCTCGGTGCCGCTCAAGCCGCTGCCAACGGAAAAACTGCTTTCTTTCTTCTTCTTTTTGCCGCGCTCGGCTACTTCATTGAGTTCGACTGGCAACAGCTTTTGGTCGCGCAACATCTGGCGCACCGAGCGCGCGGTGTCGCCTTCGAGCAATCCTTTTTTCTCGCGACCGTTCTGGTCGATGGCGCGATACTCGTAAGCGCCCATTAGTCTTCCTGCGTTACGCGGACGACTTCTTCAAGCGTGGTGACGCCCTCGAGCACCTTGGCTCGGCCGTCGTCACGAATACCGGGCGTCAGCGTGCGGGCATGCGCCTCGAGCAGATGCTCGCCCGCGCCATCGTGAATCATGGTGCGCATGCGGTCATCAACCCGCACCAGCTCGTAGATACCGGTACGACCGCGGAAACCCGTTTGACTACACTCACTGCAGCCAGCGGGTCGGTAAAACGTGTGAGCGCCTTCGGGTAGCCCCAGCATGCCCACTTCATTGGGCGCAGCGTCATAGGGTGATTTGCATTGGGCGCACAGCTTGCGCACCAAACGTTGGGCCATCACGCCGATCAGGCTGGACGACAGCAGGAATGGCTCGACACCCATGTCGCGCAAACGTGTGACGGCGCCCACGGCGGTATTGGTATGCAGGGTAGACAACACAAGGTGACCGGTCAGCGACGCTTGCACGCCAATCTCGGCGGTCTCGCGGTCACGAATCTCACCCACCATGACCACGTCCGGATCTTGACGCAGGATGGCGCGCAGGCCGCGGGCAAAGGTCATGTCCACTTTTGTATTGACCTGGGTTTGGCCGATGCCGTCGATGTAGTATTCGATCGGGTCTTCGACCGTCATGATGTTGCGGCTGTTGTCGTTGATGCGTTCGAGGCCGGCATACAGCGTGGTGGTCTTACCCGAGCCGGTGGGGCCAGTGACCAGGATCACACCATGTGGCTTGTTGATCAGTTCAAAAAAGCCGGTTTGCGTGGTGGCCGACATGCCCAGCTGCGTCAGATCGATGCGTCCCGCTTGTTTGTCGAGCAAACGCATCACGACGCGTTCGCCGTGGCCGGAGGGCAGGGTGGAGACACGCACGTCGACCGCGCGTCCGGCAATACGCAGTGAAATGCGGCCGTCCTGCGGTACGCGTTTTTCTGCGATGTCGAGTTTCGACATGACCTTGATGCGCGATACGACCAGCGGGGCCACGGCACGTCGTGACGTCAGCACTTCGCGCATCACGCCATCCACGCGGAAACGAATAACCAGACGGTTTTCAAACGGTTCGATATGAATATCGGACGCGCCTTCCTTGACCGCTTCGGTCAGGACCGCGTTGATCAGGCGAATGATCGGCGCGTCGTCGTCGCTCTCCAGCAAGTCGGACGGCTCGGGCAACGCTTGTGCCACCTGAAACAGATCGGTGTCGCCACCGTCGAGGCCCTCGACCATTTCCATGGCGCCTTTGGTGCCGCCTTCGTAGGCGACCTGCAACAGTGCACTAAAGTCGTCGACACTGACGCGCTTGACGGACAGCGGTACGTTGGCAAAGCGACGCACTTCGGCCAGCGCGTGATGACTCAAACCGGGGCGGCAAACAACCTTGGCTTTGCCATCCTCGTAATCGTCAATAAAGACGCCGTGACGGCGGGCAAACGTAAAGGACACGCGTGGTCCGTCTTCGGATTCCTCAATGGCCTCGTCGGGGTCTGGCGTGATGGTACTCGCCGCCACCGCCAGCAGATCGTCTTCGCTGGCTGCCACTATGGGGACTCCGCTTCTTCGACTATCTCGCGCAGATCGAGCGTATTGTCCCGCAAGAAGCCATTCTCGCGCGCGTCTTCGAAGGAGGGAATAATCGGTCGCGGCAGATTAGGAATGAGCTGCACGTCTTTGTCGCGTCCCAACTGCAGGTCGCGGATATAGTTGTATTTGGCATTGGTTTCGATTGCCGCGTCGGTGCCGTCGCGAATGATTTTGGGCCGAATGAAAACCATCAGATTGCGCTTTTGAACCGTCGTGGTGCGAGAGCGAAACGCGGCGCCGAGGACAGGTATGCGCGACAGGATCGGCACCCTAGCTTCGTTCTCAACGACGTTGTCGTCGATCAATCCACCCAGCACGATAACACCACCGTCATCGACAATAACCCGCTGCGTGAACTGCCGTTGGCTGGTACGCAAATCAACAGCTTCGCCCGTCGATTCACTGACGCTCGATGCCTCAAGCTCAATGTTCATGATGACCGCGTCACCTTCATTGATTTGCGGCGTGATCTTTAGCTTGATGCCAACGTCTTCACGTTGAATGGTGTTGAATGGGTTGACCGCACCGGCGTTGCCGCCGCCGGTATTGGTGAAACTACCCGTCAGAAACGGCACTTCTTCACCGATGTTTACTTCCGCTTCTTCATTATCCATCGTCACAATCGAAGGCGTCGATAGAATGTTGGTGGTGCCGTTCGAACGCAGCGCCGTCAAAATGGCGCCAAAGTTCGTGCCTTCATCGCGGAAACGGCCCACACCGACAGAGAGTCCCTGCCCGAGTAGCGCACCCGCCGCGCTCGCGACATCTCCGTTGACGGCGCTGCCCGCCACGCTGATCGTGCTGATGGTGCCCGCGAGATCGGACGCGGCCAGGGC
>CAYGSQ010000186.1:0-5506 GCA_964352435.1 uncultured Gammaproteobacteria bacterium
TGTTCGGGTCCGGGTGGTGAGTCGTCTGGGGCGGTCTCCATTGATGTTGTGGCAGCGCAGCCTGCATTAAGCATGTCGGCGGCACCGTCTGCGGTGGATTACGATGGTAGTACCGTGATCGTATGGTCAAGTTCCGACACCGATAGTTGCAGTGCATTTGGTGCATGGTCTGGTTCGTTGGCGACCACTGGCTCACGCACGGTGACCGGCTTGACGTCGGACAGCGAGTTCATCGTCTACTGCGCAGGTGCCGGCGGCGAGATCAGCGACAGCGTGACGGTGAGTGTCGGCGCGCCTGCTGCGCCGAGTGTGACCATCACTGCGAGCTATACGAGTATCGAATACGGCGGCAACATTGACCTGTCCTGGGTGACGGAGGATGCGGACACCTGTACGGCGTTTGGCAGTTGGTCAGGCACGCGTGGCACCAGCGGCGATGAGTCAATGGGCCCGTTGACCGCCGACGCCGAATACATTCTATTGTGTGAAGGGCCCGGCGGCAGCACCGTTCGCTCTGTTGCCGTGGACGTTGCGGCTGCGTTTGCGCCCACAATTATCCTTACGGCGACTCCGACACAGCTGCAGTTTGGTGGCGAGACGACGGTTAGTTGGCAAGTGGAGGACGCGGATACCTGTGTTGCATCCGGGGCCATCAGCGGCGACGTCGCGACCAGCGATGCGCAGATTGTCGGGCCGCTGTACGCGACCACCAGCGTCACGTTGTTGTGTACCGGCGCGGGCGGCACGGTGAGTGAATCGTTGTCCATTGTGGTGGCGAACGCGGCCAATTTGCCAGTGACCACATTCGACAATCTGTCCACAGGTCTACCGGTCGATGGCTGGGTGACGACGGCTGCCAATCACAGTGCGGTCGAGGCACCGTTTGGATTTGTGGTGGAAGATTTTGATGCAGGCAAGGTTGTCGGTGTCGCCGTTGAGGGTGCGAATTTGCACAGCCACTATCAGCGCGATCAGTCGGCCCAGTGGAATAACTATCGCTTTAGTGGGCGCATGTACGTAGCTGATCCGCTGGATGCGGTTGGTGTGACCGTACTTTCCGGCTATCAGGATCAGGATGCCTACTACGGGTTCGGCCTTTTCGACGGCAATGAATTTTCGCTTGTGGCGCGCGGCACGACTTGCAGCGGCGACTTGCTATCGGGCGTCAGTCCCGTCGCGGCTAACTGGTATCGATACAGTGTTGAAGCCGAGTCCGATGATCAGGTAACCCTGATTCGCGCCAAGGTCTGGTCACAAGGTCAGCCCGAGCCGCAAGACTTTCAGGCACAGTGCCAGGATACGTCAGCAACGCGTCGCGATGCGGGCACCATGGGACTGCGCGGCTCGCGCAGCTCGGCCGTGAACGCGGCGCGCTGGGATGATCTTGGCGTGACGCCGCTGGATGCGGCCGTCGTCCCGCCGCCCGTGTTGACGCTGTCGGCCACACCCTCGACGGTCGACGAAGGGGCATCAAGCTCTTTGTCATGGTCGGCCCAAAACGCGTCGAGTTGTGTCGCGTCGGGTGATTGGAGCGGCGCACGCGCGACGCAGGCCAGCGAGACGGTCGGACCGTTAACGGCCGACAGCGTGTTTACGCTTGCGTGTGTTGGGGACGGCGGCTCAACCACCCGCACCGTGGCCGTGGCGGTGGCCAACGGCTCGCAACTACCTGTGGTCACACTGTCAGCGACACCGGATTCGGTGCCGTCTGGCGGCAGCACGGTATTGGCCTGGACGTCAACGAATGCGGCCGTGTGCGCCGCCTCCGGCGACTGGAACGGTGTGTTCGATGCCAATGGCGAGGTGACGATTAGCAATATCTCGCGCGACCTGACGTATGAACTGCAGTGCATCGGCACGGCGGGCAGCACGTCGGTATCGATCGACGTGACGCTATCGGATGTTCCGGTGCCGCCGACGCTGGTGCTGGATATCGACTACGGAAACCTGCCCGTCGACAACACGATTGTGTTGCGTTGGGAATCCGAGCATACCGACAGTTGTACTGCCGGCGGCGCCTGGAGTGGCGAGCGCGACGTCAGCGGCGTCGCGACCATCGGGCCCATCAGCAATACGGGCGCTTCGTTTTCAATTTCCTGCACCGGTCGTGGCGGCGGCGTGTTTGCGTCGCGCGTGGTGTCGTATGCGGATAGCGATGCCGACGGTATGCCCGATGTGTGGGAAGAACAGCTCTTTGGTGATTTGAGCAACAGCGGCCTGGGGGATACCGACGGTGACGGTTTGTCGGATCGTGCCGAGTACACCAATGGCACCAACCCATTCCTGATCGACACCGACAACGATGGTGATTCGGACTTCGATGAAGTTGAATTTGGCACCAATCCACGTGATCCGAACGACACCTTCGGCGGCAACCGCCCGGATGCACCTTTACTGAGTGCGACGAACAGTGCGCCGCTGATCGGCTTCGTTATCGACAGCGAGACCGGCTACGTTGATCCCGACGGCGATGTGCTCGCATCGTCGCAGTGGGAATTTGCACTTGATGATCAGTTTGAAACTCTGCTGTTTGCGCGCACCGTCGACGCTCGTACGTCGCTTGAAGTGCCGGCCGGCGTGATGGATCCAGGCGTGCGTCAATACGTGCGCACGCGTCATACAGATCGAACTGGGCTGGTGTCGCTGTGGTCCAACGTGGTTGAGATCACGGGCGTCATCAGTTATCCGAACGATGCCGACGGCAACGGCATCGACGACGACTATCAGACGCCGCCAACGGCGGATGCCAATGCCAACGGCTTGCCGGATGCCGACGAAGGTATGTGCAACCTGTACGACGCGCAGGGTCGCAGTGTAATTGGTTTCGAGACCAACTCAGGCGTCGTTCGTTGCTACCGCTCGGTCCCCAACAGTGCGCTGCCGAGCGAGAGCGCTGCGGCGTTTACAGGCGACATTCCGTTCGGCACGTTCAGCTTTCGCGTGGAAGGCTTGTTCGTGGACGCCGCCAATCCCGCGACCATCTTCCTGACCGTGTGGTTCCCGGAAGTTCTCGATCCCGATACCGGCTGGGTCGTGTACGATCCTGCCAGCGGCGAGCTGATGGACTACTCATCGAACGTGACCATCAACGGCAACCGGGCCATCGTCCGTTATGAAGACGGTGGTATTGGCGATCAGGATGGCATTGTGAACGGCATCATTGTAGACCCAAGCGGGCCGTTTTCGCCGCTAGCCGTTGATCCGCCGACGCCGGCACCAACGCCGGACCCAGTGCCGACACCAGCGCCCTCGACGCCGTCTGATGACGGCGGCGGCGGCGGCGGTGCACCGGCACCGCTCATATTGATGGTGCTCGGTGTGCTGGGTTATACGCGACGCGGTGCGCGCCTACGCAAGTTTGCGTAGTGCCGCTTCCGTGTCCGCGTCAGCCGGAAAAAAAGATTCGATCCGCAGCTCGTCTGCGGTAACGTCGAGCGGCGTACCAAAAGTTGAGATGACGCTGAACAGCGACAGGCGCGCGGGTCCAACGCGGAGCACCAGCGGCAGGGTCGGCAGCAAGGGCTCGGTCAACGCCTGATCAAGCTGGTTGGGCAAGTTGGCGAGGCTTTCCAGCTCCGCTAACCGCGCAAGATCGCCCGGACTGCCCGAACCCATTGCCTCCAGTCGCAAACGATGCAGCATCATCGGGGCAGCTTGTGACCAGTTGTCGATCATCGGCCGCAACCCCTCGGGATGGAGCGTGGCACGCGCGAGATTGCGTTTACCATCGTCGCCCACGCGCTCGAACAGGGCATCGATATCGCCAACCAGTGACAGCAGCTTTTCCATGGGTGCGTTGAGTCGTTGCAAATTCCAATGGCGATCTGCGACCAACGCGGGGTAGGGCGCATGGTGATCGAGCATGTGTTCAAGAGCGGCTGCAACAGTGGCCATTTGCGGCGTTGCTAAATCAGTTTGCTGATAGACGCTGGCGAAGCCTGCACTGGCAAGTAGTGTGTTGCGCTCTCGCAGAGGTACATTCAGCGCGCCAGCCAGCGTGACGACCATTTCGCGACTGGGGCGGCTGCGACCGGTCTCCAGCCAGCTTACGTGGCGCTGCGACACGCCCGCCGCGAGGGATAACTCCAGTTGCGAACATTTGCGCGACTGCCGCCACGTGCGCAACGCGGCGCCAAAAGTACTGCCAGTGATGTGCTTGCTTTCAGACATAGCCACTCCAACCTGACGACGGATGACTGTCTCGCCAATACGGCCATCATACAATGACCTCGCAGGTCATTGCGTAGCGTCAAGGTTGCGGGCAATTTGGGGGTTCGTCACAGATGGAGACTTCGCATGCATTGGACACGTTGGATGGCGGCCGCAGTGATTGTGCCGTTTGCCTGGATTACCTATCGAGCGCTCGCCGATGTCGGCTACGTCGGTATTTTTGAATACGAGTTGGCTGCGTCGCCTGGTTGGCAGGTTCTTGCCGACCTGGTGATCGCGCTGGGTCTGGTCGCAATATGGATGATTCGCGATGCGCGTAGTACCGGTCGCAACGTCTGGCCCTATTTGCTATTGACGTTGACACTGGGCTCGTTCGGTCCGTTGCTGTATTTGCTCTTGTCGGGAAAACGGGCGGGCCAAGCGCAAGACTCGCCCGCACTGACCTAAAGCAACAGTTCGATCGGCTGCGGATGGCTAAGGAAGTCGCGCGGACTTGCGGTGTAGCCGTACGCGCCGGACTGGAAGACGACCGCCAGATCGCCTATCCGGGCCGTGCTCATCGTCATCTTGTCGGCCAGCAGGTCCAGTGGGGTACACAGCGGTCCCACAATCGTCGCACGTTCGATGTCGTCGCCGGCCACGCGGTTGCCGATGAGCGCCGGGTAGTTCTTGCGAATAATCTGGCCAAAATTGCCCGATGCGGCAAGGTGATGATGCAGTCCGCCGTTGGCGATTAGAAAGGTTCTGTCGCGCGAGATTTTCTTGTCGGTGATCTCACAAACGTAAACGCCGCATTCGCCCACCAGATAGCGGCCCAGTTCAATGATCAGTCGCGCTTGTGGCATTAGCGACGCCGAACGCTTGGCAAGCTGCGCCAGATGGGTTTTGAGTGGCGCTGTGTCGAGCGGTTGTTCGCCGGGAAAATAAGGGATGCCGAAGCCACCGCCGATGTTGAGTGCGCGTACCGGTGCGGGTGCGTGCGCCGCCAGTCGTGCGGCGAGCTCAATTGTCTTTTCCTGCGCCTCGATGATCGCTTCGGTGCGCAGGTTTTGCGACCCGCTGTAAATGTGGAAGCCAACAAATTGCAGATGGGTGGTGTCGAACTCGCCCGTGCCATTTTTCCAGGCATCCAGGAGGTCCGGAATTTGCTCGGCATCAATGCCGAACTGTTGCGCACCGCCGCCCATTTTCATGCCCGAGGTCTTAAGCTGAAAATCAGGATTAACGCGCAACGCCACGTTCACGTCGCGGCCCTTTTCTATGGCGATCTGTCCGATTCGCGCAAGCTCCGTCCGACTTTCACAAATGACCGTGATGCCCGCGTCGATGGCCTTGG
>CAYGSQ010000186.1:5516-6710 GCA_964352435.1 uncultured Gammaproteobacteria bacterium
GGTCAGCGCAACATCCAGCTCGAGTCCGGACGCGACGTCCAGACCGTCGACGTGCTCTGCCGCAAAGCGGACCATGTCCGGCATCGGGTTGGCTTTCATCGCGTAGTGCAAGTCGACGTGACCGTCGAACAGTGCCTTTAGATCTGCTGCACGCTGTGCAAACTGTGTCCGGTCGTACAAATACAGCGGCACGCGGCCGTGTTGCTCGTACAGATCGGTTATCTTCTGGCCGCCCACGCACAGCACATTGTCGCGCACCTCAAAGGCGTCGATCGGGGCGTGTTTTTCAAATTCGATCCGGGCCATGGCTCAGTCTCCGCTCGCGAACAGGTCTTGGTGTTGATCGGATAATGACTTGCGATCGATCTTGCCATTTGGATTACGCGGTAAGGCGTCCAGCCACACGATGCGTTTGGGCTGCATGAAATTTGCAAGTGCCGCGCGACATGCGTCGGCCAGGGCTTTGGGCGCGTCGCCGTCAACCAGCGGCTTGGCGGCAATCACAACAATGGCCTGACCCAGGTCGGGGTGGGGCACGCCCATAGCAACCACTTCTTCGGCGATGCCGGCGTCGTAGATCACTTCTTCGATCTCGTTCGGACTGACTCGATAGCCGCTGGTCTTGATCATCTCGTCGCGGCGACCAACAAAATACAGATAGCCTTCGTCGTCCATCTTGACGCTGTCGCCCGAGTACACGGCAAGCTCAGGCAGGACGCAGCCGTCCTGGGCAGGCAGTGGTTTGAAACGCTCGGCGGTTTTCTCCGGGTTGTTCCAATAGCCCAGCGACACGAGCGCGCCGCGATGAACCAGCTCGCCGACCTCGCCAGGGCCACAGCGCTCGCCTTTATCGTTGAGCAACAGGACGTCGGCGTTGGGTATGGCCTTGCCCATCGATTCGGGCCGCGCATCCACTTGATCCGGCGGCAGGAAGGTCGAGCGGAAAGCCTCGGTCAGGCCGTACATCAAAAAGGGCAGCGCGGCGGGGGCTTTTTCCCGCAGCACCTTCAGCGTCGCCTTGGGCATGGCGCCGCCGGAGTTGGTGAAATAACGCAAGGTGTCCGCACAACCGTCCGGCCAGTCGAGCGCGGCGAGCTGGCCCCACAGCGGCGGCACGCCGGCAAGGCCGGTAATTTTTTCGCTGGCCAGTTTGCGCAGCACGTCGCGGGGCAACAGATATTCGAGCAATACGAC
>CAYGSQ010000187.1:0-6702 GCA_964352435.1 uncultured Gammaproteobacteria bacterium
TGTGATCGGGATCAATTTTCTACATATTCTGGATCGCTATCGCGAAGCACTCGCGCGACGTTCACTGCAACGCGAAATTGAGGATCGGCGTGATGAACGATTGCGTCAGGAAACCGGACAGCCACTAGCGAACGAGCAATCCTCCTAGGCCAGCGCCTCTTGCAGCTCATTTTCGCGTGCCTGAGCCAGCATGTCGGCCAGCGATGCGGCCTGTGTCGGCAGTTCAAATTCGCCTGGCTTGTCTTCAGGCGTCAGGTTGTGCAGTCGCAGCAGCAGCGACGCCTCAGCGTCACTCAATCCAAGATCACGCAGGATAGCCTCGTTCGCTGCACCCTGGCGCGCGACGCGCACCGCACTTTCAATTCTCTGGGTGCCAATCGAGCGCGTGTCCACGGCTTCAAGACGTTCATTCTGGCCGTCCAGTGCGCGCTCCAACCGATACACGCTGGCCGTACTCTTAACCTGTTCGCGCGTCATGCGATGAATGACGTCGTTGAGCTGCGCAATATTAGCAGCCTGACGTTTGGCGCGGGCATGCAGCACGATGGCATGAGCTGCCAGAGTTACCAGCAGACCAAATGAAACGGCCAGAACAATTTCGTAGGTAGACATTAAGCGTACTCGTCAATATGGCCGTCGTCGTCAGAAGAATCGGACGGTTTGGGTGGAGGTTCGCGTTTTGGTGACGGTGCAGGACGGTTGTCCGGCGCGTGCCAACGGCGCTTGATCGGCGCAATGGGGCGAGGCGGCAAGATGTGTTTGACATCGACCACGGCGGGTCACGGATCAATCCAGTCGTCGAGCCGGGCGCGCAATCGCACCACGGCTTTGCTGTGAATTTGGGAAGCGCGTGATTCGCTTACGCCGAGTACCTTGCCGATCTCTTTGAGGTTCAACTCGTCGACGTAATACAACGAAAGCAGAAGTGCCTCTCTTTCCGGGAGTTTCGATACAGCCAGTGCCATATCCTCCCGAAACGCCTCGCGGCTGGCGTGGGCGAATGGGCTGGGCGCGATTTCGCCGCTTGGCTGCGCGTAGCTGCCCTCTTCTTGCGACTGTTCAAGGCTAAATAATCGGGCGCAGGTCGCATCGCGCAATACCTTGTGATATTCGTCGATGGTCAGGCCCATTTCTTCGGCCACGTCGGCGTCGCGGGCATCGTGCCCCAGGCGCGCCTCGACGTTGCGCGTGGCTTCGGTTACCTGGCGCAACTTTTGATGCACGGAGCGCGGCGTCCAGTCGGAGCGGCGCACTTCGTCAAGCATGGCTCCGCGAATTCGGATTCCGGCAAACGTTTCAAAATTGGCACCCTTGGCGGGCTCGTAGTTACCGGCGGCTTCGAGCAGACCAATCATGCCTGCCTGAATGAGATCATCGACATCGACGTTGCCCGCCAGCCGATTAACGAGGTGATAGGCGATGCGCTTGACCAGCGTCGCGTGCTTGTTGACCAGCGCATCGATCGACATGTCAATGGCGGCGTTTTCAGCGTAGGCAGTACTGGCATTCATCAGGCTGCGGTCCCTTGCACCAGACGCTCGGCGAAAAATTCAATACAGCCACGGCTGCCGTCCGCTCGCGGCCAGCGGCGCGTGGCGCGCGCGGCATCCTCAAAAGCCCGTGCAGCACGGCTGTTGGGATAGTGTTCGACGACCGCACACTGACGTTGAATGGCTTTGCGCACGCTGCTGTCGCGAGGGATGTGCCCCATGAAGCACAGTTGTACTTGGAGAAAGCGTTGCGTCACCTTGCTCAGCTTCTCGAACAGTCGACGGGCTTCCGCGACGCTGCTGGTCTTGTTGGCCAGGATCTGGAAGCGCCCGACGCGATGGTCGCGGCTGAGAATTTTGATCAGGGCATATGCATCGGTGATGGATGCCGGCTCGTCGCACACCACAACTACCACGTCCTGAGCGGCGGCGCTGAAACGTATGACGTTGTCAGCAATACCGGCGGCCGTGTCGATCACCAGATCGTCGATGGGGGTCTGCATTTCGCCAAACGCCCAAATCAGACCGGTACTTTGCTTGGCGGTAATTTCGCTGAGTGTCTTGACGCCCGACGATGCTGGCAACACCTTAATCCCGCAGGGGCCGTCGAGCACAATGTCGTCCAGTGAACATTGACCGTTGATTACGTGCGACAAATTGCGTTCGGACTTTAGCCCAAGCAGGACATCCACATTGGCCAGGCCAAGATCGGCGTCCAGCAACATCACGCGCCGGCCGCCGCGGCTCAATGCCATGGCGAGATTGACCGAGACCGTGGTTTTACCCACGCCCCCCTTACCACCCGTCACGGCGATCACGCGTACCGGGTTGAGCGGCTCACGTGCGCGCAGGCCACTGGCCTGATCGGTCGCGGTATTAGACATGTGCATGATTGGGAACCTCAGAATATTGTTGTGCTAGCGTGGACTCATCGACGCGTGAACCGGTTTCTTGCAACCGGCGGGACGCCTCTTTAACCCACCAAAGGGTTTTTCCGTGAGCCTGGTGAATGTCTTCAGGCACGCGTTGGCCATCCGTCAGATAGTTCAGTGGCAACTTGTGCCGAATCAGATTTGAGAACGCGGCGCCGAAGCTGGCCGCTTCATCGAGCTTGGTGACAATGGCGCCGTGCAGTGGCTCCTGCGCGAAGCGGGTGATGACTTCATGCATCGTTTCACGCTGCACGTTGGCCGGAATGGCCAGCAGCCGCTTGATGTCGAAGCCCTCTGCCTGCACGCGGTCCAGATTCGAAGCCAGCGCGTCGTCTCGCTGTCCCACGCCCGCGGTATCAATCAGGACCAGCTTGCGGTCGCGCACACTGTTCAGAACACGCACCAGATCCTGTGAATCGCGTGCCAGATGCACGGGTACATCAAGAATCCGGGCGAAGGTTGCCAATTGTTCCTGCGCGCCAATGCGGAAGCTGTCTGTGCTTACCAGCGCCAGCGCAGTGCGCCCGTGTTTCAATGCATAGGTAGCCGCAAGCTTGGCGATGGTCGTGGTCTTGCCAACGCCGGTTGGGCCAACCAGAGCAAAAATGCCGCCTTCGTCGCACGGGTCGCCGGCGGCGACGGGTAGCGAAGACGCCAGGACGTTAATCATCTGTGCGCAGGCGTGCTCAGCCGGATACTGCTCGAGTGCCGCCGTCGCGATACCTTGCGCGACATCCGGGTCAATGCCAAATGACGCCAGGCGGCGCAGGATGCGAGCGCGCTGCGGGTCACGGCGCGACTGCTTGTCCCAGACCAACGCGGACAATTGCTCTTCAAGTAGTGAGCGCATACCGGCCAGATCTTCGCGCAGTGCGACCACGGTTGGGTCGGTGGATAGATCCAGTTCGAAGCTGGGCTGCGGTGGCGGCGGTAACGCAATTGACTCCGCAGCCTTGAGAAACGATTCGAAACGCTGTTCGGTGACGGCTGTCTCAGCGACCACGGGTGCGACGTCAGTTTCTTCCACAGCCGTTGGCGTATCGACGGCTTCGGGTTCATGCGGCGCGGTGATGGTGGTTTCGACATCCGCCACCGCACGTGCCATAAGTGATTCGTCATAATCGACGGCCGCGACCACTTCCACGCCGCCATCCACCGATTTGTTGGACAAAATGACGGCATCGGGGCCCTGTTCTTCACGCACCTGGCGCAGCGCATGGCGCATGGTCTTGGCTGTAAAGCGTTTGATTTTCATGACTCGTCCTTAAGTCGTGCCTCGCGACACGGTTCAGCCGACGCTCGCAACCATGCGAATCGCCTTGTCGTCCGGCACCTCGTTGAACGCCAAAACGTTCAGGTTGGGCAAAGAGTGTCGCGCCAGTCGCGCGAACCATTGCCGTAGTGCCGGATCCACCAGAAGTACCGGTGTTTCGCCGGCCGCTTCCTGGCGGCGTGCGGCTTCTGCCAACGCGCCGTGCACTCGTTCCACCAGTGTGGGCTCAAAGCCCGGAGCCCCTGCGGGACCACCGTCGGTGGGTGCCTGTAGGTTGGATTGCAACATCTGTGCCAGATTCGGTTCAAGAGTAAGCACTGGAAGTTCCGCGCTTAAGCCACTGATTTGCTGGATTATCGTGCGGCCCAATGCGACGCGAACATAACGCAGGAGCGTGTCGGGATCTTGACTATGCGGCGCATGGGCCGCCAAAGCTTCGACGATCTTGCGCACGTTCGTGAGGGGGATCTTCTCGAGCAAGAGCGCCTGCATGACTTTCACCACCACGCTCATCGGCAACAATTTGGGCACGAGTTCCTCGACCAGTTTGGGCGCGATCGCGGCCAGGCGGTCGAGAAGTTGTTGGGCCTCCTCGTGGCCGAACAACTCGTGCGCCTGGTTTTGCATCATCTGACTCATGTGGGTCGCGATGACCGTGCTGGTATCAACCACGGTGTAACCGAGCGTCTGCGCGTGGTCGCGATTGGCCGGCTCAATCCATACCGCATCGAGCCCAAACGCCGGGTCCTTGGTTTTGACACCGGAAATCTCGCCGAAGACTTGGCCGGGATCGATGGCCAGCTCACGGTCCAGATGCACTTGCGCTTCCGCCGTCGGGACGCCCATGAAAACAACCCGATAGGCGTTTGGTGACAGTTCCAGGTTGTCGCGTACGTGTACCGGCGGAACCAGGAAGCCAACCTGTTGGGAGATCTTCTTGCGCACGCTCTTAATGCGATTGAGCAGCTCGCTACCGTTCTTGCGATCCACCAAAGGAATCAGCCGGTAGCCGACCTCAAGGCCGATGCTGTCGAGCGTCGGTATATCCTGCCAACCCAGTTCGGCCGGGGCTTCATCTTTTGGTGCTGCCACTTCTTGTGGCGCCTTCGGTGCCAGTTGCTTGCGCCGCAGCATGATGGCACCGCCAAGACATGCGGCCGCCAGCGCTAGGAAAGCCAGGTTGGGCATGCCGGGAATCAGGCCCAGCAAGGTCAAGATGCCAGCGGTCATGAACAGCACCTGACCGTGCCCGAACACCTGGCTGATGATCTGCTCACCAAGATTGGATGCAGTCGACACCCGGGTGACAATCATGGCCACGGCGGACGACAGCAGCAATGACGGTATTTGAGCCACCAGACCGTCGCCAATGGTCAGCAAGGTGTAGTTATGCATCGCCTGCGACAGGCTCAGGTCGTGTTGCAATGAGCCCACGACTACGCCGCCAATAATATTGATAAACAAAATCAGGATGCCCGCGACCGCGTCACCCCGGACAAATTTGCTGGCACCGTCCATTGAGCCGTAGAAATCCGCTTCGTCGCGCACGTCCTGCCGCCGCAGTTTGGCTTCTTCCTGAGTGAGCAAGCCCGCGTTGAGATCAGCGTCAATCGCCATCTGCTTGCCGGGCATGGCATCCAGGGTGAAGCGTGCGCTCACCTCCGAGATACGCCCTGCCCCTTTGGTCACCACAACGAAGTTGATAATCACCAGAATCGCGAACACGATAAGACCGACGGCGTAGTTGCCGCCCACGACGAAATCGCCAAACGCCTCGATGACTTTGCCTGCGGCCCCGGTACCCGTATGACCTTCCAGCAGTACCACGCGGGTGGAGGCGACGTTGAGTGCCAGTCGCAGCAACGTGACGATCAACAAGACGGTTGGGAACACGGACAGTTCCAACGGGCGGCCAACATAGATGACGGCCAGCACAATGATCAGGGACAGCGCGATGTTAAAGCTGAACAGCGCATCCAGCGCCAGCGGCGGCAAAGGCAGCACGATCATGGCCAACATGACCATCAGTAGCGCCGGCACACCAATTCCGGTCAGACTGGCGCGGCCAATACCGAGTTTCATGAGTTGTTCCAAGCGCAATGCTCCTAGTTATTCTTCGACGTCGATGTTGGGCGGTGATGGCGGCGACGTGCCGGCGGTTTTGGCCTGACGCAGCGCGAACACCCAGGTCAGGACCTGTGCGACCGCGGCGTAGAGGCGTGCAGGGATTTCCTGATTCAGATCAGTGCTGCCATAAATGGCGCGCGCCAGTGGCGGCGCACTCATCATTGGGATCTTGTTCTCGATGGCGGTTTCGCGAATGCGACGCGCCAGTTCGTCGGCACCTTTGGCCACCACTCGCGGCGCGCCCATCTTGTCCGGGTCATAGCGCAGTGCCACCGCGTAATGCGTCGGGTTGGTAATCACGACGTCCGCTTTCGGGACTTCTTCCATCATTCGGCGGTTTGCCTGCTCTTGCTGCAGATTGCGAATGCGCCCTTTGACCTCGGGGTTACCTTCGGTCTCTTTCGACTCATCGCGGACTTCCTGTCGCGTCATCTTTAATTGTTTGGTGTGCTGAAATAGTTGGAACGGCGCGTCGATCGCCGCGATGATCAGCAGCGGCATGCTGACGACGATTAGAGCTTTCAAAATGAGTTCACCGGCATGGCGCAGCGCGCTCATCAGCGGTTGCGTACCAAGACCAATCAGCTCACCCGAAATGCCCTGCAGCATCATTACGGCCACCGCGCCGACCAACCCAAACTTGGCGAGCGCTTTGACCAGCTCCATCAATCCGTTCGGGCCGAAAACGCGCTTTATGCCCTTCAGCGGATTGAGCTTGTCAATCTTGAAGGCCATGGCTTTGGTCGAGAATGACCAGCCACCCAGCAGCGCGGGCGTGCAGATGGCGGCCAGCATGACCGCAATAAAAAACGGCGTTAGCGCTTCGAGCGCGGAACCGATGCTTTCTTTCAATGCCACCGCCATGACCTGATCCTGATAC
>CAYGSQ010000188.1:0-6687 GCA_964352435.1 uncultured Gammaproteobacteria bacterium
AGATTGAAGTGCCCGCCGGGCGGCGCCCCCTTTACCTGAATAAAATAGCGGTCGAATCCCTGGGCACCAGGCAGGGCCTGCGTTGCCCCACCCAAATGCCATTTGCCGGCCATGTAGGTGTCGTATCCTGCGCCCTGTAACAACCTCGCCAGCGACACCGTGCGTTGGTTGAGGTGGCCCTCATAACCGGGCTGGCCTGTTTGGTTGGGGCCCTGAAATCCATGCATGGCACCAAGACCGGCGAGGTGACTGTCCATGCCGGAAAACAGCATCGCACGGGTGGGAGAACAGTTAGAATGCGCGTAGAAACTCGTGTAGCGAACGCCTGACTCCGCGAGACTGTCGAGCGTTGGCGTGTCGATCTCACCGCCGTAGGCACCGAGGTCTGCATAGCCCAGATCATCTGCGACGATCAGTAGAATGTTGGGTCTTTGCTGCGTCGGCAATGACTTATCCAAGGACGCGCAGGCGACAAGAAACGTTGTCGCAGTCACCGTAACAGCGCCGACGAACAATCCAAAAAACGTTTCTTTTACATACATTATCGAAATAAGATTACGTCCGATTGGCATCGTATGCTAGAAAAGCGGCAATCGAAATTGGAGCAGACCATGATTAAGCTTTACCACAACGACATGTCTTCATGCGCGCAAAAAGTGCGATTTGTACTTGCAGCAAAGGGACTGGGCTGGGAAGGAGAAGAACTGGATTTGCGGCGCGGCGATCAGCAGCGACCCGACTACCTGAAAATAAACCCAAAAGGTCTGGTGCCTGCGTTGGTCCATAACGGTAACGTTATCGTCGAATCCAATATCATTCTTGATTATCTCAATGAAGCGTTTCCGGAGCCCCCACTTTTGCCTGAGTCGCCGTTGGAGCGAGCCCGTGTTCGCTGGTGGATGAAAAAACTGGACGACGGCATACACCTTGACCTGGCCGCTGTGAGTTTTGGCATAGCCTTCCGACACCAACTGATCAAGGCGTGCGGGTCAAATGACGCGGTGGACAAACATATTGACGCGGTGCCAGACCCCTATCTTCGGGAAGTGGAACGTCAGGTTGTTTATGACGGCGTTGACGCCCCGCGCTTTGCGATGGCGGTCGTGCAATTTGACAAACTGGTCACGGAAATCGATACGCAACTCCAAAAGCACCGCTGGATTGGCGGCAATTTCCTGAGCTTGGCGGATATTGCCTATGCGCCTTACGTAACCCGTCTGGAACATCTGAACATGGACGGTCTTTGGCAAGAGCGCCCCAAATTTTCCGACTGGTACGAACGGTTGAAGGCTACTGAGGGCTATACAGCGGGCCTGGCGCAGTGGTTTAACCCAGGCTACGTTTCACTTATGCGGGAAATGGGCGCTGCCGCCTGGCCGCGTATCGCGAAAATTCTCGAAAGATAAACCCAGGACTACGCCAAAATCTGGGTTTTCCCCTTTTTGCTATCTGCCTAAAAGTCGACGCCGAAAGAAACGCCGTAGGTTCGCGTCGAAGCATTGCTAACCCTGCACAATGCGTTCATATGAATACTGCCACCAGCGCTGGTGGTATTACCCAAAATGGTATCGCCGTCGTTGATCAACACACCGCCGCAAAAATGCTCGTCCGTCAGGTTGTTGCCGTATATCGAAAAATTGTATTGCTGCTCGTTGCCAAATTGATAGTTCAGGTTTGCATTGAACAACGTATAGTCATCGACGCTTAGTTGGTCCACGACCTGACTGTTGCCGCTTGTCGCCGTGACTTTGACCTGTTGGCCCGTGTGCGAAACATTGGCGGTAAGCGTTAGCAAATTGCCGTTCGCCAAGTCAATATCCTGCGACGCAAGCAGGTTGAACGACAAGCCCGGCGCGTTGGCCAATTCGGCGCCTTCCACAAACGTACTGTCGTCCGCTTTTGTGACCTCTGCATCAAGGACAGAAACCCCCGCTTGCAGGTAAAAGCCGCTGGCACTGCCATACTTGATGTTCGCGTCAAACCCTTTGATCTCGGACTCAGGCGCGTTGTCAAGAATCGGAATGCCTCTGGCCGTTACAAACTGCTGCAAATCTTCGTAGGTGTAAATGAATGCTGCGGAATCAACCTGGATTCGATCATCCCAGAACGTTCCCTTGTAGCCGATTTCCCAAACATCGAGAGATTCTGGTTCCAGCCGGGTCTCTTCGAGACCCGAGACCACATTGGCAATAGGCACTAGCGCGTAAACCGGCCGAATGTCCAGTGCCGACCCTTTGAAGCCCTGCGAATTGCTCAGATACAGCATCGAGCTGTCGGTGACGGCCCAATCGAGCTTGATCGTATAACCGACGTCTTTGTTCGCGAGATTTTGGGTAATTTGTCGTGCAATTTCATAACCGTTTGCGTCGAATTCTGGCGTACCGGGATTTTGCGCCGCAACGAGCGCAGCGACATCTTCCCTGAAATACAGCGTCGACGTCGGATCGCCTGCGACCACGGGCGAGGAAGGCAGATAGTCACCTTCTATTTCCTCGTCTGACCAACGTACACCCGCGGTCAGTGTAACGGTGTCGCTCAGGTCATACTCGCCCTGAAAGTAAATTCCCAGGTTGGTCTTGGTGCTATCCAATTGAATATTCGGGACCTGCAAACCGTTGCGAAACGCGCCCCGTGCACCTCGAAGCCCCGTGAAGGACTCCGCGTCATCATTCAGGTAGTACACGCCGCCAATCCAGCGAAAGGGGCCGTCTGCAGTTGAAACCAAACGCAGTTCCTGTTGAAAAGTATCCCGGTCATCTTGCTGGTAGGACTGCAGGCCGAGGGTATCTCCGCCATCGTTGTCATTTGCGTTCCTGAATTCGAGATTGTCCCAGGACGTAATCGAGTTGAACGTGGCCCACGGCAAGTCATAATCGAATTTTAGATAAAAACCTCTGGTGTCCAATTCCTCGAACCCGATGTCTTGCGCACTCAAACTCCAGTCACCCGTAGACGGGTCTGTCGCCGGTTCGCCGGTGCCGCCACCGTCACGACTGAGGCAATTGGTATTGCTTTCAAAGTCGATGATGCCCACTGGCGCATCGGCGCACAGGCCTCCGGAACCATCAGGAGATCGGCTTCCTACGGCGCGTATTGACGTACTATTGTTTTCTGACGTCAACGCGTGAACATTGAAGGTCAAGCTCGCGACATCTGTCGGCTGCCACAGCAAGGTCGCGCGCCCGGTCTTGGTATCGTCGTCGCCGTATCGTTCACCATTGCTAATGGACCGGAATGCGCCATCGTCATTGATGCTCTGCACGGCAACGCGGGCCGCAAGCGTTTCGGACAGGTCGAATCCAACTGCCAGCTCCGCCTCAATGCGACTATTGTTTCCCGCCCTCAGCCTGGCGCTGCCTTGTGTGCCCCCACCAATTTCTGGCTTAACACTGATGTAATTGACCGCACCGCCGGTCGTGTTTAATCCAAACAGCGTGTTTTGTGGGCCTTTGAGAATCTCTACGCGCTCCATATCAAACAGCGCAGCTTTGGCATGAAACCCGCTGGTCAGAGTGATGCCATCGAAATATTGCCCCACCGCCGATGCCGCGGTCAGGTGCACGTCGTTGGTGCCGACGCCGCGTAGAAAGTAGTTCCTGTTGGACCCTGCCTGGTTTTGCACCGACAGTCCCGGCGTCACGTTCACCAGCTCGCTGGCGTTGGTCACGCCCAAAGTTTTCATCATGTCGCCGGTAAGCGCTGTCACCGCGATCGGCACGTCCTGGAGTGATTCGGAACGTTTTTGTGCCGTCACGACGACTTCTTCGATTTGGCCGTAGGCGACCGAGTGATTCACCAACAATGCAATTAGAATCAGGAACGACTTATGCTTAAACTTAGCCACGAATTACCCCCGCCAACAATATTCCCCACCCTGACGGATGGCACGTCTTGATGTAGCTTTCACACGATCGAAGATCGGGCGACTCAGCTAACCCAGTCGCGACTGTAATTGACGGCGAATTTAATGATAATTAGTTATTAGGGCGACTATTTGTTCGCGAAACGCGCTCAATCACCATTGCACGGTCGTACAAATCTGTAGGCAATCAAAACTTGCCGCTATTTCCCCATTGCTCTTCAGGCAATATCACCTCCATGTTGTCCCAGTGTTCGACGATTAGACCGTTCTCCAATCTAAATATATCAACCACCGCATACAGGTCCTCGCCCATCGACATCTTGCTGTAGCTGACAACAAAGTTGCCTTGGCCGATCACCATAAACACATCCTGGTATTGCATGGACAGACCTTGCTTGGCCAGATCCGCTGCATACGCCGCGAATCCGCCCAGCCCATCGGCGACTAGAGGATTGTGCTGAATATAGGTTTTTGTAGAGATAAATTCGGGCGCGCGCTCAAAGTCGCCGTTAACCAGTACAGCGGTGAGAAACTCGGTGACGATGGCTTTGTTGCTTTGTGTCGCCGCCAGGTCGGTGATTTCTGTCGGCCCATCGATCTGTGTATGGCCCGAAACACTGGTCTCAGATACCGCTGCGATCACATCCCAATGTTCGATGATCTTATCGTTCTCGTCGGTGTCAAACAGATCCGTCGTGATCCACTTTGCTTGTCCGTTGTTGATGTCCTGATAAGCCTGCACAAATACGTACTGGCCATCTTCAAAGGCTCGAACAATTCGAATATCACGTTGCGGATTCCGCTCCACGAACGGCAGGAAAAACGCAACAAAGCCCTCTACCCCATCCGCGACGCCGGTGCTGTGTTGCGTGTAACGATCCCCCGTGTATTTTGTGACCGCCTCGCGCACGTTGCCATCGCGAATACCGTCCAGGTAGAGCCCTTTCGCATTTTCAAGTTTTTTACTTGCCATGGTAGGCCTTTGACACCGCGTAGCTGTCTTCGAGCCAATTCCAACTCATGACTTTGCCGTCAACAACGTGTACCCGTACAGCCCAACTAAACGTCCCAGTGCTCTGACCGGTTCTGTTGGCATCAGCACTCATGGTCCCCATAAAGACGGCCTGATCACCATTGGCAAAACTGTAGTCCGTCGTCCATCCAGTCGTTTTGAGACCAGCGCCAAAAGCGGGCAAAAACGTGTTCAGTACAGTATCTTTCCCTTCCCAATTTCCGATCCATGGAACGTCGGCGTCGCCTTCGTTGTGCCAAACGAAATCTTCCGCCATCAACGCGGCGAGAGTCTTCATATCGCCCGTGCCTGCCGCCTCTAGAAACGACTGCGCGACCTCTAAAGTGTTGGCGCTTGCCGATACATCCGGATTGTTATCCTGCGAATTCGTTGCGCTTGCGCAGCCCGCCAGAAACAACATCGCGGTCAGTAGTATGGTCATTACTTTCATTAGTCTTCCTTCATAATTGTCATTTTAAAACTTTGCGTTGCCTCGAAATTGATGAGGCGCGTGCCGAATATCATCACTGGAATCTGGTGAGCGAAATGGCATGGTTAATGCCTGGCCCGGGCGGCAAGGTAGGTCAAGCCAGAGACAAACTCTACTTTGCGATAGATTCGGCCGAGCGCGGCGGCCGACGAACTTTGATGTCCTCTCCGATATCGATGACCATTAAGTCCTCTCCAACCTCAAGCCGACCACTCCAGGTTTGACGGGTTTTTTCGATCAATTCAGGCACTGCGGCCGGATTGTTGTCCAGATGCGTAAAGACACCCAAGCGCACGCCGGCTTGATCGAATACGCGCCCAACGTCAGGCGCCAGCGTATGCAGAGCCACGATATCGTCTGACATATTTTTCTCGAAGTGCGCGCGTATGAATGTCTCGAGGGCTGGCGACATCACCTCGTGAATAATGACGTCCGCGCCCTTACTTCGGCGAATGAGATTCTCTGAATACGCCGTGTCACCTGAAATCACGACACTTCGACCGCCGTAGTCAATGCGGTACCCGAATGCGGGCTCGATAACGTGGTGATCCACGCGAATCGCCGTCACTTTGACGCCGTCGAACTCGAACTCGGCGCCGTCATCGACAGTGGTCATGGCGTAATCCAGTTGATCTCGCGACAGTGTCCCTGTTTGTCGATCGACCCGGTAGACGACGTCCTCGTCATAGGCGAGCCGTATGTGCCTCATGAGGTCTTCCGCCTTTTTCGGACCGTAGATGTTCAGGCCGGTTGGACGCAGTTGTGCCCAACCGTTGATATACAGATCCGGCATGCCGATCGTATGGTCCGAGTGCAAATGCGTGAGAAATACGTGCCGGGTTTCTCGAAGATATTGTGGTCCCAAATTCCACAGTCGATGTGCGCAGCCACGTCCACAATCAAAGAGCAGTTTGACGTTATTTGCTTCAACCAGAATGCTCTGCCCAAACTGACGGGGATTGGGTATCGGCACGCCGGTGCCAAGGAGCGTGACACGGATCGAGACTTCGGACTCGATAGGCAGGAGCTGATCAGCGTGCAACGCACTGCAGGCCGCGATGCTGATAACAATGAACCCTGCTGCAAGGCGCTGCGACCAGCCAGAGAAGATTGTGGCAATTTTTTTCACGATTGTGGCCACTTCGCAACGGCCGTTCGCCTTTGTGTTTGGTCCATGTCGACTCGAATTGTTGACTGACTCAGTTCATTGTTCCCAGGTCACAAGCACGGGACTTGGCCGAAGCGGACCGGCGCGAACGCAGCAAATAGCTTTTCTCGCAGTTTCCCCACTATAATCAAAGCCTAAATGTTAGATAATCCCTG
>CAYGSQ010000189.1:0-6686 GCA_964352435.1 uncultured Gammaproteobacteria bacterium
CATTGCGACCATCCAGTGAGCCAAAGTTGACCGTTTCAAATTGCGTTGGAATCGCATCATTTCTAAGATCGGAGATGCCCGATGCCTGAATGCGTGAGCTTTCTTCGCGGCGTTCCTGGTCATTCAGGACGGCATCGAAAAAGAACTGCACGCTGTCATTGGGCGCCCACTCCAGCGAGCCCGCAATGTTCGTCGTCTCATATTCGAAGTTATCGTAGTCCTGAATAAAGAACTGAATGGGCAGAAAGTCGAATGACTGCGCGGCGGGGACACCGCTGTCAGAGCCAACGAAGTTATCGCGGTCAGTACGCGGGCGGAAAGCGCTGACATCTTGTTCCGAATAGCTACCGCTAATCACCACGCCAAACTCGCCATTGTCGGTCGACCAGTTGTCGCCCCAGGTGCCTGACAGCCGTGGCTGAATGCCATCCGTTGAAAGACTGCTGTCTTCGCCCTGAATGCGGAAAGCAGCCAGCGTGTCTTTCAATTCGAGTGGGCGAATCGTCCGCAGATTGATCGTGCCGCCCACAGACCCTTCAATGGTCTTTGCATCAGGTGCTTTGGTGACTTCTACCGCGGAGATGATGGCGGCGGAAACATCTTCAAAGTTGATGCCGCTGCGCCCGGAGCCTGAACCCACGGTAGATACACCGTTGATTTCTGTGCGGTTAGCATTGGTGCCACGGATCTGAACACCGGTACCGACACCCGCACTACGCGTAATCTGGATACCGGTTATGTTCTCAAGTACCTCTGCGAGGTTTTGATCGGGTAGCTTGCCGATGTCTTCCGATTGAATGACTTCGATCAGGTTGTCCGCATTGCGCTTGGCCTCCACGGCCGACGCAAGCGATGACCGGATCCCGGTTATGACAACTTCTTCAACAACTCGACCGTCCCCATCCTGGTCT
Organism: uncultured Gammaproteobacteria bacterium; assembly: GCA_964352435.1. Lineage (GTDB taxonomy): Bacteria > Pseudomonadota > Gammaproteobacteria > Steroidobacterales > JBCCMA01 > JBCCMA01. Next base: position 912 of record CAYGSQ010000189.1, read on the forward strand.
TGCGCAAAGACCGTTGGCGCACATATTAATGCGGTGGTGGGTAGTACGAGCGAAGCGATCGCGCGCTGCAATTTCATTGAAAGTTCCATACGAAGATTTCCTGCGTGTTACGTCTGGTTGGGTAATATGGTGGGGGATTTATAATCCAATTGCGGAATTAATGTCAACCGCTGTCATATTCCAATGGGGTAAAATTGGTACTACCAATTTTGAGGGTATTTCGAGCAGATGCTCTATGCCATCTCGCCGAAGCGCGGAATATGGCTCTATTAAAGCGCGGCGCGTGAATTCACGCTCACGTATGGTGCAATGCATTGAAGTGACCTGACGCCAAATCGTTGCAAATCAAATCTCGTCAACACTACCCGTGCCCCGCGACAATTGCGCCCAATAATTGACCGAAACCACCTCGAATGCGCAGACACCGCATTTCTGCCGTCACTTATACCAATTAGCCGGTCCGGTACTTGTTTGGTATATATCATTGGTTGACAAGACATCTGGCCCAATCTAGTCTGGCGCAATCTTGCGAATGGCAAGCGCTGTCAGAATATCGGATGGGCGAGTGTCCAGCTCCGTGTAGCAGAGGAAATGATGCGAACCAGTAAAAACTTTATTGATGCCGCGCCCAAGCGCACGGTTGGCGACGGTATTGAGCAACAGATATTCGGTTTCGATCCGTCCATTCTGATGTCGAAGGCCAGCTTTGCGCAGGGCAGCGTCGGCAGCACGCACAGTCACCCGCATGCGCAGGTGACCTATGTGGAAAGCGGCGAGTTCAAAGTGAAGATCGGCGAACAGATTCAGGTGCTCGCCGCGGGCGAGGCCTTTTATGTTCCGCCCAATGCCGTACACGGTGCCATCTGTCTGCAGGCCGGCGCACTCATCGATGTGTTCAGCCCGATACGGGACGACTTTTTGGACGGGAACCCCTAAGCATGAAACAGCTGAAAAACCTGCGCTGGTTTGTCATCTCGCTGATCGCACTGGCGACGGTGATCAATTACATTGACCGCCAATCTCTCAATGTGCTGTGGCCCAACATTGCGGCGGATCTTTATCCGGACAAATCGCTCGACGAGACCAATAAAATCTACGGGTTTATTTCTACCGTATTCGTATTTTCTTATGCGTTTGGTCAGGCCATCTTTGGGCGCATCTTTGACTGGGTGGGCACCCGCGTGGGCTTCGCGCTGTCGATTGGTCTTTGGTCAATTGCAACGGCGCTGCATGCGTTTGCACGAGGCATCGTCACATTTAGTATTTTCCGCGTGATCCTTGGCGTGGCGGAAGCCGGTAACTGGCCCGGTGCCGCCAAAGGCAACGCCGAATGGTTTCCGACCAAGGAACGAGCGTTCGCACAGGGCATCTTCAATTCCGGCGCGGCGATCGGCGGCATCATATCGATTCCGCTGATTGCCTTCCTGTCGATTTACTTCGGCTGGAAAGCAATTTTTGTCCTTGTCGGTGTGGTCGGAATGCTGTGGCTGATTCCGTGGATGGTTCTGGTCAAGGCACCACCAAAAACGCACCCGTGGATCACGCCGGAGGAACGCGAATACATTTTGTCCGGGCAGCGCAATCAGGACGTCGACGGCGACGGCAAATTTGATGATGGTTACAACCCGCCCACGCGTGAGTTGTTGTCGCATAAGGAAAGCTGGGGCGTCATCATCGCGTCAGCAGCCATTGATCCCATTTGGTGGCTGTTCGTTTTCTGGATTCCTATTTACCTGTCTCAGGTCTACGGCATGGACGTCAAGACCATCGGTATTTACGGCTGGGTGCCTTACGTTGGGGCCATGTTTGGCGCATGGTTTGGTGGTCTGCTGGCGCAAAATCGACTCAATGCCGGATGGACGGTCAACAAAACCCGCAAGGTCACCATCACGCTGGGCTGCGCCATCATGCTGCCATCCTTGCTCGCGATGGCCAATCCCGGCGCACCGGTCAATGCCGTGTTGCTGATGGCCGTCATCCTGTTCGGGTTTCAAACGGCGATTGGCAACGTGCAGACGTTGCCGGCGGATTTCTTTGGTGGCAACACCGTTGGAAAGCTCGCGGGGATGGCAGGGATGGCCGCGAAGCTCGCCGCTGCGGGCTTGACGTCTCTGGTGCCGTGGCTTACTGCCGGAGGTAATTTCACGCCGGCGTTTTTGATCGGGGCGGGGTTGGCAGTCACCGCGGCTGCCAGCGTTTGGATTCTGTGCCCGGACATCAAGCCGCTAAGGCCGAAGACCTGACGTCACACGGACGCGCAATCAGACAATAACTTCAATACGGAAACATAATGATGAACCTAGAAAACAAAGTTGCAATCGTGACCGGCGCCACCCGGGACATTGGTAAGGCTATCGCATTGAAGCTTGCCGGGGCGGGCGCCAAAGTGGCCGTCAACTATTGCCATAGCAAAGAACAGGGTGAGGCTACGCTTGCCGAGATTACGGCCGCAGGCGGCACAGGTATTTTGGTCGGTGGTGACATGACCAAGGCTGCAGATGTCGACAAACTAATCGCCGCGACGCGCGAGGCCTTCGGTGGCAGCATCGACATTTTGGTCAATAACGTCGGCGGTCTGGTCGCGCGCAAACCTCAGGCCGAAATGGACGTCGAGTTCTTCGAATCGCTGATGCGCCTCAACCTCACCAGCACCTTTTTGACCACGCAGGCTGTCGCACCGCATATGGGTGATGGCGGCTCGATCGTCAATTTGGCATCGCAGGCCGGCCGCGACGGTGGTGGTCCGGGCGCTGCGGCCTATGCGTCGTCCAAAGGCGCGGTGATGACATTTACGCGTGCGATGGCCAAGGAACTGGGTCCGTCCAACGTCCGCGTTAACTGTATTTGCCCGGGCATGATCTCAACCACCTTCCATGACGAATTCACTAAAGACGCTGTGCGCGTCAACGTCGCGGCGGCCACGCCATTAAAGCGCGAAGGCCAGGCGGAAGAAGTTGCTGGACTGGTTGCCTACCTGGCGTCAAGCGAGTCCAGTTTCATCAACGGTGCAAGCGTCGACATAAATGGTGGCTTGTTGTTCTCCTGATGCCCCGCGCTTAAGGGTTGGTCAACAACCCAGATCTTCGATTGACGCCACGTCCGCATTCGGGAAGCAGTTGCCGCTTGGCAGTGCAGCGGGTACGTAGCGATCGAGCTGGGCGTCATACAGGCCGGTCTCGAGAAAGCTGGTCAGGTCATCGATCTCGTCATCGCTCAAGCCAAGTGGCTGGAAGCGGCTGTCGAGCTGATCGCCGACGATGGCTTTTTGCGGCACGCCGGCGTTCTTGTAGGCGATCACATCACGCACGCTGTTGAATGATGCGCCGTGTCCGTAAATGCCCGTGTCTGCCAGGTTGTAGAGCGATGGCACCTTGAACTTGTAGTCGTCCTGCGGATTGCCGGTAAAGCCGCCGCGTCCGCGCGAGTCGGCTTCGCTGACAACGCCGTGCACGCGTGGGTCGGTCGTATCAAGATCGGCGAAACCCAGCGCCATGAATACGGCATCCGCCGTCGCGCCTGGTCGCGAGCTTAAAGCGGGGCCCGTATGGCATCCCACGCAATCCGCTTTGCCGAAAAACAGCAGGGCGCCACGCAGCTCTTGATCACTCATCGCGGTACGGTCGCCCTGCAACCAGCGCTGAAAGGGCGCCCGGTTGGTTAGCAGTGTTCGTTCGTATGCCGCGATAGCCTTGGCGGCGTCTTCCAATGTGTCGGTGCTCGCGGGAAACGCGCTGGCGAACATTTGCATGTAGTCGGGTTGGGTTTGCAGGAGCGAGTCATCCTCGACCGCAAGACGATGCACACCAAGACCTGCGACCGCTTGAATTTCTACGCCGGATAAGCCGCGCGTGTTTTCAGCTTTGGGTGTGCCTGGCGTGCTCAATGTCGCGGCGGGCAGTCCGCTGTTGATCGCGCTGTTGCTCGCGTTGCCAAACTGGCCGTTCCACAGCATCACTTCCTGATACGCCACATTGAGCGTAGTGGGCGAGGCGAGCGGTTGGATGTCGGGCCGCTGCGGTGAGCCAGCCGGCGCGCTCGGGTTCATGTTGGCGCCTAATACTCTGGCCTCACCGACCAGTCCAAATTGCTGGCCGCCGTCGCCAATGCCTTGCGGTACACCGGCCTTAAATCCGGCGTTACTGTGATGACACGACGCGCAGCTGTAGGTGCCCGTGCGCGCGATGTCGTTGGGGTTCGTCGCCAATCCCGTTTCGTGGTAAAGCATCTGACCCAGAGATACTTTTTCTGCGGTCAGGGGGTTAGCCGGGTCTGCCGGGATCTGATCAAGCGCCGTTTCCTCGGGCAGCGCAAAAGCGCTCAGACCGGGACCGGCCGCGGCAACGGCAATCTCAAGTTCTTTACTCAGTGGATTGTCGTTGTTGTTGCTGTTGCACGCGGTGAGTACGGTGGTGCACAGGGTTAGAATCGCTATAGACCGGGCAGTAGGAAACATAATGGAAAACCACCTTCTTTTTTCACGAGCGGGTTTGTTAATTGACTTATTCGTGAATTTTGCCCGAAGAGATTGCGTTTGTCGTTGACCTGCGTCGCATCATTTGTGGGCGCGCCGCGGACTGCCGCGAGCATGACGGTGATAGCCGGCGATGCGAGGCTCTTTAACATATCGTCCTTGCGGTTTTCACGTTTATGCCTTTGGGAGCCACCATGGAGTATCACAACGCCCGGCTTTCTATCTGGCTTGATCCCCAGATCGCCCAAAAGACCTTTCAGTGCAATAGCACTATGCTCAGTAAATACCTCCCAGGTTCATGTCGCGGCGAACAAAGCCCGCCGAACTAGCGGCTTTTCACTTCGGGTTGACTGCCCCGGGGTTTCCAACCTAATCGATGGTGAGTGCATCCAAGCTTGTCATGCCTGTAGCATGACAAGCGCAAGCAACAACGATAACGCCGTATAGTCAGGGGAATTACGATGCTGGATCTAAAGAACGTCACTCACGTGTATCCGAACGGGACCAAAGCTCTCGACAATGTGACGCTATCGATTCCAAAAGGAATGTTTGGCTTGCTCGGTCCCAACGGCGCGGGAAAGTCCACGCTGATGCGCACCGTCGCGACGCTGCAAACACCCACGCAGGGCAGTATCACGTTTGGCGACATTGATGTGCTGCAGCAGCCTGAGCGCTTGCGCGAACGCCTCGGCTATTTGCCGCAGGATTTTGGTGTGTATCCCCGTGTGTCCGCCTACGACATGCTCGACCACATGGCTGTGCTTAAGGGCGTTGCGTCCAAGGCGGATCGCAAGGTCACGGTTGAGACGCTGCTGACCCAAACCAATTTGTGGGATGTACGCAAAAAGGCCATCGCTGGATTTTCGGGGGGCATGCGGCAGCGTTTTGGTGTCGCGCAGGCGCTCATCGGCAATCCCGAGCTGATCATCGTGGACGAGCCAACGGCCGGTCTGGATCCCGAGGAACGCAATCGATTCTTGAACCTGCTGGCGGAGATTGGCGAAAACGTTGTCATCATTTTGTCCACGCATATTGTGGAAGACGTCTCAGATCTTTGTCCGCGCATGGCGGTGTTGGCCAATGGTCGCATCCAGCTGGAAGGCGTGCCGCTGGATTTGATCGAACAAACCCGGGGCACGATCTGGTCCAAGACCATTCGCCGCGATGAGCTCGATGCATATCGTAACAACCACGATGTCATTTCTACTCGGCTGATCGCCGGCTCCACCATTATTCATGTGCTGTCGCACCGTGACCCTGCCAACGGCTTTGTGCTGACAAAGGGGGGGCTGGAAGACGTGTAC
>CAYGSQ010000190.1:0-6665 GCA_964352435.1 uncultured Gammaproteobacteria bacterium
GTCTACAAAGACCTGGACGAAGTGCTGCGCGTATTGGAAACCGAAGGCATCGCGCGGGTGGCCAATCGCATGTACCCCGTCGCCAACATCAAGGGCACCGACTAAGGTGCCCTTGGTCTCCGCAAACGGCAGCGGTTGCTCTAACAATGGTGGTTTACGTCCCGTGCTCGGGCCACATAACCCTTCAAGCGTAACGCTTCAGCCGAGTTCAACTGGTGATCTAAGCTCGGCAAAGAGCTGGCGATCGGGTCGAGTTTTCACTACGATGAAACAGGTCGGCCTAAACACAAAGATACGCCGACCCGCTCGACCAAGCTGACGAAACATAGCTGCGGACGACCAACACCAATTTGATATATGCATAAGGTAAGACGTCATGAGTACACTGTCCGTACGATCAATAGTTGTCCTGGGTATTTGCGCGAGTCAGCTCGTCGCCCATTCTGCATGGGCCGACAGCACGTCCATTGACTTCGAGGCGCTGCCCACCGGGTTTTACCTGGCTGGTGAGACGGTCACCGCCAATGCATTTACCACCATCTCATCTGAGGAAGGTTTCTTAATCGGGCCATCAGGTTTCAATGATGGAAACGGTGCGATCACCATTTCATTTTTTGGTTCCGGAGACATCATATTCACCTTCGACCAAAGCGCCGTGACCGTCAACGATGTGACGTTGACGGGACGCAGCAACAATTCACCGGTCGATTTCTCAGTTTACGATCCTTCCGGCGCATTGCTCTATGAAGAGCAGACGGACGCACAGTGGCTTGCTCCAATCCAACTTGCTGGCGGCCCTATTGGATCAATTGGCGTGCAGCTTCTGGAGTCGGAAGTTCGCTCGCTCACCATTAACTTCGATCCAGTGGTAGTAGATGCCGACGGCGACGGCGTCGCGGATTCAGTTGACAACTGCACGGAAGCTTCCAATTCGGACCAAATGGATACTGATGCCGATGGTTTTGGCAACATGTGCGATGCGGATCTGAACGCCGACTGTATCGTCAACGTCCAGGACCTTGGTTTGTTGAGAACGGCGTTCTTTACTGACGATGACGACGCCGATTTCAATGGCGATGATACGGTCAATGTTGTTGATCTTGGCATTATGAGGACAGGCTTCTTTATGGAGCCTGGTCCCAGCGCGACGGGGAGCTGCGCACCGTAACCAGAATGGATATGTGCTAAACGAGCATCGCATTCTCGCGACCGCATTCAACCTGGAATATTCGCGATGTGATGTGTGAGCGCGCCGATCCCGGCGTTGGTCAGGCACGACCGGGCGGCTCATGTCGCCCGGTATGGTTTCATCTTTGTGGGCGCCCTAATCTTCCGCTTGCACCAAGCGAGTAATCGCTTCGTTCTTGACGTAATCCACCGCTTTCGCGATCTCAGCCATGTCAGCCGTTGGCGGGGCGCTGGATATTTCGTCGAAGCGAACAGTCGAGCCGTTCCCATTGGGCGTGATAGTAATAGTCCAGATCGTATAGGCACCGAGTCCTTGTAAAGGACCGAAAGGTGCCTCGAGACGGATAATTTTTCCGTGTTCGACGTACAGCACACGCCCGTGGGCAACCGAGTTCTTGTTCCAGTCTTCGCGCCACAGTCCCCCGGCAGTCACATTCAAAGACAGATTGGCGGCGCTGCCCGAATACGTGTGATCGGGATGCCACCAGGTGGCGGGTTGAATCAGGCGCTGCCAGAGTACATCGGGTCTAAGCGTGCTATGGGCTTCATGTTTCAACTCGAAGTGCGCACCCGACGAGGACATAATTTCCGCATGTGCCGGTGTGAGCGTTAGGAACAGGATCGATATGGTCAACAGACTTCGCATAAGCAATTCCTAAAGTGGGCGCTGAAATTTCAGCATCAACCAATCTATCTGGCTGCGGATAGCCGGGCTAAATGCTGCCACGACCACGTTTTGCCATCGCAGATCGTGGTCGAGGTTGTTCATTATCGCCACGTCGAGCGGCTTGCCGAAATCCACGCCATTGTCAGCTTGTACAATAACTGTTGCGTTGCGGGCTTGTCCAAGCGATTCGGTGAGCCGCTCGCTAAAGCCGTCGAACGGTTCTATAACGCCCGCCACATAATGACCTGCTGACGCCAGCCGAGTGGCGCACGATTCATTTCGTGCGTCACGGCCTGACCACACAGCAAATTGCAGACCGTCGCATCAGCCTTGATGCAGGTGTCGAGTTCATTAACTCACCGCACTGCGTGCATAGACACGCAGACGGTGTTGAAGGGTGGCTGGCATTTTTTAAAGATCTGGAAGAGCGGCCGTTGGTGATCATGTCGGCCGTCGCGTCCATGAGCTGAATTCGCCGGGACTTTAGCGCAATGCCCTATCCGCATTTTCACTAAAAAATTTGCCCCGATACTGTTCCAGGTCACCGCTGAATACGTCGATGAAGGCCTCGGGCATCGATTGCATGTTTTTTTCTTTGGCTACCATCATCCAGTCCGTGCCGTACATCAATTTGTCAAAAATTGATTTGCGTGCCGGGGCCAGACCGTTGTAGCTGCAAAAATCCTGTCGGCCATCGTAGAGCTTCTGGCTGTCGAGGTGATTTGGTTCGAGACCCCGGCTGTTCAGTTCATCAAGATTGAGCTTCAGCGCGGCCCGTCCAGGCTCGGTCAGAACGGCGTCCTGATAAGCGAGATCGCAATATACGTTGTCGAATGTGACACATAGGTTGTAGGCGTTGCGCCAGAATCGCGCGTAATGCCCTTGGTCAGAATCGTCGCACTGTCCGGTTTGCACAGAGCAGCGCTGCGACCAGCCATCTCCCCCGGCATGTGCGAGCACCAAGCGCAGCTTGCGTAACTCATCGCTTGATTGAAGGACTGCGCCCCAGTGGCAAGGGTCTCCAAAAAGCTCACCGTAGCCGGGGCTGGATTCGAAACCCACCGGCGTGTGATGGGAGAAGATAAGCCAATCGTTGTCAGCGGCCTTTTTAAAAAACGACAAGTTGGTCCTGTCCAGAAACTTGGCGTCTGGCAGTCGACGTACGCAATCCGGGTCGTCACCGGTGCATAGTACGGGTGCCCATGGGTCGCGATATCGGTTTTTGGCCAGGCGCTTATAACGCCCGTCCCATTGCTTGCGCAGGCCGCATGTTCGCGGCTGCCAGAAGGGCAACCAGCACCAGCTGGCCCGGGGTCGCTCTGGAATGATGGTTTCGGCGGGACGGTAACCGGCGGGTGGATAAAACTTCAGTCCGGCGGCGCCCGCTGATAGCGCCGCCTTTGCGCGGCTAAATTCCGGGTCGAGTTGCAAAGGATCGTGTGCACCGAGAAATGACAAATTGGCGTACATCGCGATGAGTTGCTGATTGACGGCAAGCTGCTGGTCAATGTTTAGATCGGGCTGGTTTTTGCGTGCATTGCGCGACAAAGCATACGTTTGTTCGAGATCGACCATGTGCGCGACGAAGTTCTCGATACCGCAATAGTCGCTTTGCAAGGTGCTGACAATATGGTCTTCTCTGAGCATCAAAATGCGCAGGAATCGAATCGCGCCACGAATGTCCAGTGACGCAGCTTGCACCGATAGCCCGCGGGCTGAGCGATTGCGCGACTCCGGTTCTGCCAGCGCATTCGCAACGATGCCCAGAACCTTCCAATCGAAATCCGCCTGCTCAAGTAAGCCATCAACGCTTGTGGCGGGCGCGAAGCCGGTACGCTGTGCCGCCGGCGCGCTCATGACAGCAGCCCCTTGCAACCACTGCCGCAATTCAATGGCCGATGCGTTATCGCCAAAACGCCGCTTGTCGATATAGTCGCGGTAATACTGATCCACCTGACGCCGCTTCCGACACAGTCGTTTCAAATCTCGATCATTGCTTGCGCACAAAGACGTCGTCGAGTTTGCTGCGCGACTATCAGGAGCAGCGCCGCGCAGCAGTCCGATGATTTCATCGCGTAGCGCTTCAGTGGTTTGATCGTCCATCGGGATGGGCGCATCACGTAGGGCGCTTGATGCACTGGCGATCCGCTGCTCATCCGCGCTATCGGCGAGCGACGGCGTGACCCCCTCGAATATGGCGGCCAATATGCTCGATAACCCTCGCGGCACGCCGCGGCTCACCAAAATGCCCTTTAGTGGCAAATGGCGCAGATTAAAAATGTGCGCATGGAAGTCGGTAGATGCTTCTACCTTTGTGCACTCGTTTGAGGATTGGGCGCGTGCGGGTGTGGTGAGTAAACACAGCGCTGCGACCACCGCCAGACCAAACACTGCCCGTCGAGTCACTCGCATGGTCGCCTCCTTACGCTTTGATTAAAAGCGCGCTGCCTGTGCACAATGTCAGGAGTATATCGGACCCTATGTTGTGAGTCTTTGAGGCGTTCTAATTTGCCGATGGCATGTTCAGTCAGCAACCCCGGACGGCCCCGGCGGCGCTAAAAATGCCTGGCGCAAAATGGCCAGATCCATCAAGTCCACCAACCCGTTGCCGTCGAAATCACTGTCCGCGTCAGCACTGTCAAACGCCTGACGAAACAGCCCAAGGTCCAACACGTTGACGATGCCATCGTTGTTGAGGTCGGCATCACACAGGTTGCCAAAGCCATCGTTGTCGCTGTCGCGTTGATCGGCATTGGCTAGAAGCGAGCAGTTGTCATTGACGTTGGCAACGGCGTCGCCGTCACTGTCATTTAGAAAGCGCGCGGTAATTGGCAGCGTAGCGGGCGAGGCCGACTCGCTGTCGGGCAGCCACTGCACGTGACCGACTACGGTGCCGTCGGTGAGTGCTGCCGCTGCGTTTAGTGTCACGGTCACCTCGACCATGTCGCCTTCGCTTACTTCAAATTCCATCGGCGTGACGGCAATGGACGCGTCCGGCGTACTGCTCGTCGTGCTGGCGCGCCAGGTATTGGCGCTCGTCGCGCGGAATGTGCGCGTCCATGTGCAGCCTTGGACGCAGCTCAAATCCACCAGGCCTGCGAGATTAAGGTCACGTGGCTGGCCACCCGTCGCGGGGTTCGCCGCGACAAACTCGGCGTCAGTTACGTCGAGCACCAAACCCGCACGTACTGCGCGAGCGACATCGATGCGCCCGGCCCCGTGGTCAAACGGCGTGGTGATGGTCTGTCCGTCTTGCTCGCGCAGCGGTGCAACGGCGGTCGTCATCAATGCCGACAACAGCTCGGCGGTCGACAAGCCTGGGCGTGCAGACTGCAACAGCGCCAGTGCACCGGCGCCGGGTGCGCTGCCACGGCCGCTGCCATACGAATACGCTTCACCGCCCGCCGTAGCGGCGATGATTTCAACGGCCGGCGCTGTGAGTGAAGGCGCAATAAATTCAAGTGACAGGTTTGGGCCACGGCCGCTCGCAGCCAGCAGTTGATCGGCATCAACCGCGTCAGCCGGAGTTGGTTCCACTGAGATATTTGCACGGTGGTCGGTGCCCGTTGAGAGCCAGCTGCGCAACGCCGTAGCCGCCGCTGCGTTGATATGAATCGCCGGTAAAACATGCGCGTCAGCGACGACCGAGTCCGCCTCGCCCTCTACGTTGGCCAGTACCATGCCGCCCGCTCCGGACTGTATCGCGTTAATGCCTTTCAGCACGCGCGAAATCTCGCCGCGGTCGCACACCAGAATTTCTCCGTTGAACGTGCCCGGCGGCCAGGTAGCGGTGCACAGCGCGGGATCGGTGCCCGGCGCACCAGGGTTGGGAATGTCGCCGGCGTACACGATGGCCGCTTCGATACCGGACGTAAGTGCTCGACCGGTGAGCTCCGGCGGGGGCGCCATGCCGCCGCTAAAGCTCGTTAGTTTTTTGAATCCTACTTCGCGGCCGTGCGTAGACGTGCCAAAACTGGCGGTCCATGGCGCGACCAGTGCCAGGGCAATCGAGTCTTGCGCCGGTCCTCCTGTGCCAACGGTGTAGGTAAACGAAATCCCCGCCGCGCGCATTGTCCGCGCAGCTTGCGCTATGACGTTGTCCCAAGGCGACGTGGATGAGCTACCAACCGGATGAACCAGAACATCGACACCATCTTCAATAGCCTGATCGAACGCCTGAATTACCGCACTGCCCGAACAAAGTGATCCACAGGTGCGATACGCAATCAGGTTGGCGTGCGGCGCCACGCCGCTGACCATGTCAATGCCCAGCCCATTTACACTCGCGCGCGACACAATATTGCCGACCGCCTGTCCTGCGACAAACGTGCTGTAGCCGCTGACGTCTTCCGAGCTGAGATTCGCGTTGCCGCTAAAGTCGTAGCGGCCGATCAGTTTGCTGTTGCACGGTAAGTCGGCAGTGGCAAAACATTCGCCAAGGTACTGGCCTGCACCAAGTGGGTTTACGTGTTCGTAACCATCATCACCAATCGCGGCAAACGACGGATGTGAGCCGTTGATGCCGGTGCCGGTAACGCCGACGACGACGCCTTCGCCGTAATGGCCTTCGTCGTCCAGCGCGCTACCGTCCCACACCTGGGTTGCACCTATGAGTTGTGCAACCGGGTCGTTAAAGCCGGAGCTTCGTGTCGCGGCGGACCCAGATGCAGGGTGTAAAACCTGGAGATCCATCTCGATGGGCGCCAACAACTCATCGGGTACCACGCGGCGTACGCCAGGCAGCATACTGATGCGGTCCGCCTCATCGCTGCGCCTGACCAAAACCAGTCCCACCATCGCCTGCAGCAAA